>CAMEZN010000010.1 GCA_945947845.1 uncultured Mucispirillum sp.
ACAAGCTACCGCCCCGGCACTCGCTTTGCAGCAGCTGCAATGAGAAACGAAAGTATTGGTATAGAAACATACAGTCCATACCTTGATAAAGATTTAGAAGACTACAATATTTTTGACGGCGGCGATTTAGAGTTTGTTTTTGGAAACCCAGCTAAAAATATTTCAATAATCAAAGAATATACATCAGGGCTGCTAAAAGATAATAAAATCACTGCTATGATAGGCGGCGAACATTTAGTAACACTTGGAGCAGTGCAGGCTGCTGCTGAAAAATATAATAATTTACATATTATCCATTTTGATGCCCATGCAGATTTAAGAGATGACTATTTAGGTGAAAAATTATCTCATGCAACAGTGCTTCACAGAGTATGGGACATTGTAGGCGATAATAAAATATTCCAGTTCGGTATAAGAAGCGGTGAAAGAGCTGAATTTGAGTTTGCAAAAAATCATACTTATATGAATAAGTTTGATATGAAAACACTTGATGAAGTTATTGCAAAACTTAAAAACAAACCTGTATATATTACAATAGATTTAGATGTGCTGGACAGCTCAGTTTTTCCGGGCACAGGCACACCAGAAGCCGGGGGAATCACCTTTAAGGAATTAATCAATGCAATTATGATGTTTCAAAATTTAGAAAATATAGTTGCCTTTGATATAAACGAGCTTTCACCAATGCTTGATGCAAGCGGTGCTTCAACTGCATGTGCCTGCAAAGTATTAAGGGAAATGCTTCTTGTCGTTTCAAAATAATATTATACCCCATTTACATATAAATAAATGGGGTTTTCTTCTTTTTTAAAAAGTTAATATAAGTATAGCACCAGTAATTAAAGCATAACCTTTATTAGTATCTGTTATATCATATATATTATTAAGACAGGCTGTTTCAAATAAAACAGACAGTATATCATTAATATAATATCTTGCATTAATATAAGAGCCTGCACTTATCTGGGTATTAATAAATTGTTCATTAAAGTTTGCATTGCCGCCAGCACCAAATTGAAAAAGAACTTTATTAATTTTATATCCTATACCAAAGCCGCCCCCTGATGAATAAAAATTACTTATTTTTATTTCATTATTATTTACAGATACTGGATTTACTGCCTGAGCAAACCCAGAATATCCACCATAACTGCTGTTTAAATACATATTCTGCCCAAAATAAAGCATATAATCTATAAAAAATCTGCCTATGCTGCTTCTGCCGCTTATGCCTATTGTATATTGATGAGCTGCATAGTTATTATTATCAATCTTATAAAGATATGTGCCGTATGATAAAAAAGGCTTTAAGTAAAAGTTATTTTTATTATAGTTATAGGCTATCTCTATCCGTGGTATCTGATAAAAAATATATTTACTATTTTCATCTTTTTTTCTATATGCTGCATCATCAGCATTTGAAAAATTAATATAAGGTATAATAAATGCTATCTCTAAACCATATACACCATATCGTGCCTGCATTCTCCTTCTGCTGATTATAGAGCCAAAATCATTAAGCCCCTGCCCGTCGTTTGATAACTGTCCAAAATAATAATGGGCAATATTTGTATCTCTACCTATTAATAAGTAATGTTTATCTTCCTTATCTATATTATACTTAAAATAAAATCTTCTAACAGGGTCTGAAATGCCTGCTTCAAATAAAGCTTCCAGTTTATTATATTCTATATTAATGCCTATTTTAGTAGAACCTTTTGATGTATTAGAAGTAATTGTATTATTAAGTGAGCCTGTGCCGTAAAAATTATTAAGCATGCCTGATGAGCCGTTAGAATAAAATAAATCCCCATATATTGTGCCATACAGCTTTATTTTTACATCATCTGCATAAATTACATAAGCATATATAATTTTAGGCAGAAAAATAATGTAAAAAATAAATATTATTTTTTTCATAATCAACCTCCTAAAACCTATCAATATGAAAAAATGTGTAAACTTAGTATTAAGATACTATTCTACATGTCTTTAAAACTAAATACTGCCTCCTTATCTTATGCTGTAATGTGCTTATTTCCCCAAACATACACAATTACTGCACTTATTTTTAATCATACATTAAACTAAAAGCATATTATTAAATACTTCATCATCTTTATTTATGCCATTTTCAATGCTGTGCATTCCTTTTATTTTTCCATTTTCTAAAAACATAATATCATCGCAAAGTTTTAGTATAATTCTTATATCATGGGATATCACAAGATAAAAAAGATTATACTGCTTTTTTAAATCATCTAATAAATGTATAATTTCTGCCTGAATTATCATATCAAGGCTGCTTAATGCTTCATCAAGTATTAATAATTTAGGCTTAACAGCTAATGCTCTTGCAATAGCCACCCTTTGCTGTTCTCCGCCGCTTAACTGCATAATATTTTTATACATTTTATTATTATCTAGTTTCACATCAGCAAGCAGAGATGAAACTAATTCTTTTATTTCATTTTGCTTATAATTATAGTAATTTTCAACAGGCTCTTTTATAATATCGTATACAGTATATGCAGGGTTCATAGAGCTTAAAGGGTCTTGAAAAACTACCTGCATATCTTTATATATATTTTTTAATTCATTATACTTTAAATTATGTATATTTTTATCCATAAATGAAACAGTGCCTGTTGTTGGTTTTTCAAGCCCTAGAATAATCCGCATTAGTGTGCTTTTGCCTGCTCCATTTCTGCCAGCAAAGCCCATGCTTCTGCCGCTTGATAGATTAAATGATATATTTTCAAGAACTTTTATACTTTCTTTTTTTGAAAACCAGCTGTTATCATTATATATTTTACTAATATTTTCACATTTCAGCATTATATTCCCCTAAATCAATATTCCATTTACTGCTGCACAGCATACTGTTTGCATAAATAAGTTTTTTTGTATACTCATGGCGGTTTTTATCTGAAAGTTCATGTGTATCAAAAAAATCAACAAGCCTGCCGTTACTCATAACTGCAATTTTATCTGCACAGCTTTTTGCTACTGCTAAATTATGGGTTATCATTAAAACAGCTTTATTTTCTTTTTTTAGATTTAAAATTAACTCAATAATTTCTTTCTGACCTGCTGTATCTAAGTCTGATGTTGGCTCATCTGCAATAATAACTTTACTGTCAAGAGATAAAGCTATTGCAATCATCACTCTTTGCAGCATACCGCCGGAAAGCTGAAATGGGTATGAATTTAATATATCTTTTGGGTTATTAAGTTCTACCTTTTCTAATATACTGCATACTTTATTTTCAGAATATTCTTTATTATTTGATGTTAATATATCTTTAAACTGAGCACCTATTGTAAAAACACTGTCAAAGCAGGAAGCTGGTGCCTGCATAATCATACTTATGAACGAACCACGCATACTTTCATCAAATGGAGTATGATTATATAATATAGTGCCAGAAGTCTGTATTACATTTAATGGAAGCATATTTAAAATAGATAAGGCTGTCATTGTTTTACCAGAGCCAGACTGACCTAAAAGGCATATAATTTCACCAGATTTTATATCAAAAGATATGTTATGAAGTATCTGGTGGTTTTCTGTTCCTGCAGAAAGGTTATTAATACTTATTAGTTTTTCACACATATTTCACTCTCATTGCTGTTGAAATCCTGAGTTTTTTCATATTTATCTTTTAATTTTTCACCAATGCTGTTAAACACTGCTACTGTAATAAATATACATATTCCGGGATACAGCATTAACTCTGGGTGCTCTCTGATATATGGTGCAGCATCGTTTATCATAACACCCCATTCTGCTGTTGGGGCCTGCACTCCAAGCCCTAGGAAGCTGAGCCCTGCCACATGGAGCATCATATGGCCTAAATCTAATGTAGCTAAAATTATCACTTGTGATAATACTTTTGGCATTATGTGCTTTAAGACTATTTTAAACCTTGATGAACCTAAACATTTTGCAGCTGTTACATAATTTTTTTGTTTTGTTTCAAGAACTATACTTCTTACAATGCGGGCATACCATGCCCAGTGGGTTAAGGCTATTGCAATTATTACATTTATGAGCCCTACTCCAAGCACTCCTATAAAAAATAAGGCAAGTATAAATGTTGGGAAAGTCAGAAATACATCGCATATTCTCATTAGTATACTGTCAAACAGCCCGCCGCGAAAACCTGCTATACTTCCTACTATTAATGATAGAATAAGCACTATCAGGATAGTTGCTAATACACTTATAAGCGACATTCTTGTGCCGTATATTATTCTTGAAAATACATCTCTGCCTAAGTGGTCTGTGCCTAAAATATGCTGAATACCTGCTGGTGCAAACTTATTTGTTAAATCTGCATCGTAAGGGTTGTATGGTGCAATTATTGGAGCAAATAAAGCACTTAATATGATAATGGCCAGTAATGAAAAAAGTATTATTAATTCTTTATCTTTCATATTATGCTCCATATTTTATTTTAGGGTTTAAGTAAACATATATTATATCTATGATTAAGTTTACTATTATAAATACCCCTGTCATTAATATCATAAAGCACTGTATAACAGGATAATCATGGTTAGTAATAGAAGATACTACATATCTTCCTACTCCGGGCAGAGCAAAAAGCACTTCCACCACCACAGCACCGCCTATTAATTCACCAAAATGCATACCAAGCGATGTTATAACTGGAAGCATGGAATTTTTAAGCACATATTTTCCCATTATGGAGTGCCTTTTCATACCATTCACTTTAAAATACCACACAGAACGGTTATTAATATGTTCTAAAAAACTTGTTCTTGTAATACGGGTATTAATAGCACTAGACATTAACCCAAGAGTTAAAACAGGCATAATCCAGCTTGAAATACTATCTAGCCCAAAAGGCGGCAGAATATTTAATTTTAATGAAAAAACATAAATAAGCAGAAACCCAAACCAAAAACTTGGGGTAGAAACACCAATAAATGAAAAGAGTTTTACAAGCTTATCTGCTGTGCTGTCCTTTTTGACTGCCCCTAAAATCCCAAGCGGTATACTTACAATTATAACTATTATCATAGCTAGAAATGTTATCTTTAATGTGGTTGGAAAATAATACATTAAATCACCAAAAGCATCTCGTTTAGTCATATAAGACAAGCCAAAATCAAGCTTAACAGCTCCTTTAAGCCATAAAGCATATTGAGTAAAGAAAGGTTTATCAAGCCCTAATTCTGCCCTTGTAACCTTTAATGCTTCTTCTGTGGGTGGTATTCTTGAATTAAGTAAATATGCTTGTGCCGGGTCAACTGGCCCTAGCCTTAGGACAGTAAAGACTATAAATGATACTGCAAGCATTATAGGGATAATAAGCAGCAGTCGTTTTACAATATATTTAATCATTAGCAGGCTCCAAAATATGCAGCATAAATTCTGATACCATATTACCAAACTGAAAATTTTTCACTTTATCTTTTCTTATGAGAGCTAAATCTAATTCATAGCTTATTGGCAGATAAACTGCTTCATTATGCAGAATATTAAGTATTTCATGATATTTTTCTGCAATAAATACATTATTATCAGAAATCAGTAATTCGCCTATTATTTTATCAATATAAGTTTTTTCTTTTAATCCACTTTGTGCCTGATAGTCTGCATGTGCCGGCTTTCTCATACTGCCTGTAAAAGTGCCCGGGTCAAAGGGCGGGCCCCATGTTTTATTAAATATCATATCAAAGCTGCCGTTTGCCTGTAAGCTGTAAAAAATAGTGCTTTCTTCTGCAATCAAATTAAGCTTTATACCTGCTTTTATTAAATCAGCTTGTATGATTTCTGCTATTGCTTTTTGCTTTGGGTCTATGCCTATATAGTGCATATCAATAGAGAGTATTCTTCCGTCTTTTTCTCTATAAAGCCCCTTTTTCTTCCAGCCTGCATTTTCAAGCAAAGCATTTGCTTTATTAATATTATATTCATAAGGAATAATGCCAGTATTGCAGTATTCAAGTTCTGGATTAAAGATATGTTCTGCTCTTATTTCCTGATTAAGCAGGATATATTTTATAATATTCTCTTTATTTACTGCCATAATTACAGCTTTTCTAACATTTACATCTTTTGTATTATTTCTTGCTGTATTAAAGGCTATCATATTTGTAACTCTTGGCTCTGATTTATATGCTGCAATATCCTTACTTTTTGAAAGGCGGACAAAGTTTTCAATAGTAAAACTGCCCTCCCCTAAAAGCATATCTATCTTACCTGTTTCAAGAGCGATTATTCTGCTGTTTGCATCAGGCAGCACTAATACTTTGACATACTTATATTTTGGCTTCTGCCCCCAGTAATATTCATTTCTTTCAAATATATCATATTCCCCCAGCTTTGTTTCTATAAGTTTCCAAGGTCCAGAGCCAACTGGTGCTTTTATACCTTTACTTGTATCTTTATTATCTAAAAAGCCGCTTGGAGCAAGTATACGAAAAGGGCGGGCAATACTTAGTTCTTTTAAAGTAAGGTTATATGGTTTTGAAAGTTTTAGTATAAAAGTTTTCTCATCTTTTGCTGAAAAACTTTCTATCATATTCACTAATGCTATCCAGCTGTGGCGGGCTTTATTCTGCATAACTGCATTAAAGTTCATAACTATTGATTCAGCAGTAACAGGGCTTCCGTCAGAAAATTTTGCACTGCGAAGCCTAAAAGTATATACAAGCCCGTCATCACTAATATTCCAGCTTTCTGCCAAAGATGGCATTATACCGTCAGCAGTATAGCGAACAAGGCTGTCATACACCATAATCTGTGCATACATCTGGTTAGGATTATATAAATGCGGATTTAATGGACCTGCATTTACTGGATATGCTATTGTTAATGTGTTCTCTTCTTTTGCATAAACTGTTGTAAATAAAAAGAAAATAAAGAAAATGATTAAAAACTTCTTCATCATAAACCTCTTTATCGTGTTACGATTTAGAAGTTTTATAACACACTAAAAATATTTATGCAACAAATTTTTATATTAATCTTCAAGTATGCTTATATCTACAATATCATCAATATTAATTTTTACATCATTAATCATAATAATTCTATTATAAGTATCAATTTTTTTTATATTGCCAGTTACTTTTATAAACCTGCCGCCGCTTTTTTTCTCATCTTCTATAAAATATTTAACATATACCTTGCTGACAGCATTGATATTATATAAAATATTCTGTAATACATAATTAATCCTTTCTTTTTCTTCTTCATCTAGGCTTAAATATGTTTCTGTAAGCCGTTCTGTTTCTTTTACTGCATCATTATGACCCGGCAGTGCAGAAAATGGGGCAAACTGAGCAGCACGGTTTAATATATTCATAGGTGCATGGATATTTGATATTCTTCGCGGCATATTGATTATATCGCCATAATATTTATAACCTTCACTTTCCATTATGCTCTATGTCCCCCTATTTGATTATTTCTATCTATTGTAGTAGCACCTTCAAAAAGGTTCATGCCTTTTATTACTGCATTTTTACCAAACCGTTTTTTTATATTAATCAATGCTTTCTGCATATCTTTTTCTTTCAGCCTGCTTTTATTATCCTGCTTTGTGTTTTCTTCTAAAAAATCTAGTATAGTCAATGGCTTATGAATAGCTTGTGATATATTTTCTGGTATTACATGGTTAAATGCTACACTTAATCTTCTAACCCATAAGTTTTTATCTACAATGCTGTCATAAAGGGAAGAGACAGCTGTAACTATATCTTTTGTAGATGATGTATAGCTTTCTAAATTAATTGTTCCGTGGGCGCTTTTAGGTTTAACTCTGCCATAGCTGTCTATCTTTATATCGCCATTATAAGCCTGTAAATCATTTCTTGATAAATTTTCCACATCATAGCCTACCGTCAAAACTATCTGGTTTGTAACAAGTTCTTTTTCCACTAAATCAAGAGATAAAATATCTGCCATTTCTTTGACTGCTGTGCGGGCTTTTTCGCTGGTATAAGGGCTGTGGAGCACTTGTGCAGAACCTATGCTTTTACTTTCAGGCTTATATGCTTTTATGTGTGCCATAGTGCATGGTTCATATCCCCAAGCATGGTCAATAAGAAGTTCTGCATTTACTCCAAAAAGCTTATAAAGCAGCTCTTCATTATAAAAGTCATGGCTGCTTATGGAACATCTTGCAATATCTCCCATAGTGAATATGCCGTATTTTTCAAGCTTTTCTGCATATCCTTTACCTACCCGCCAGAAATCTGTTATTGGCTTATGTGCCCAAAGCTTATGGCGGTAAAGGACTTCATCAAGATAGGCTATGCGGACACCGTCTTCATCAGGCATTGTAAACTTCGCCATAATATCAAGTGCTACTTTTGCAAGATATAGATTTGTGCCAATACCTGCTGTGGCTGTAATACCAGTTTTTTTATAAATATCCTGCACAATTATTTTTGCAAGGCTGTATGGAGTAACATTATACACTTTTAAATAGCTTGTAATATCCATAAACACTTCATCTATTGAATAAACATGTATATCTTCTGGTGCAATATATTTTAAATATATTTCATATATTAATGTGCTGTATTTTATATAATGAGCCATTCTAGGCGGTGCTGCTATAAAAGCAAGGGCAAGGCTTGGGTTATGCTTTAACTCTGTAATATTATATGATTTGCCAGTAAACTGCTTAAATGGCGAACGAATAAGCCTTTCTTTATTAATATTTCTAACCTGCTGCAAAACTTCAAAAAGCCGCGGCCTGCCTGATATACCAAAAGATTTTAATGCAGGAGTAACTGCAAGACATATAGTTTTTTCACTGCGGGATTTATCTGCAACTACAAGGTTAGTAGTAATAGGGTTTAACCCTAAATCAACACATTCCACAGAAGCATAAAAAGATTTTAAGTCTATACATAAATATATACTTTCTGCCACAGCCTTCTCCATTAAAATATAGAACAAATGTATTATATATAATTTTTAGGAAAAAGAAAAGCAGAAAATAATATTATATAAAAAGAATAGATATATTAATAAGTTAGGTAAAATAAGAAGGCTGTTTTTACTGACAGCCTTGACCGATAGATGAAATAGTTACTGCTCCAAAATATGATGAAAAACTTTCATTTAAAGCAGTATTTATATCGTTGCCATTATATTCACTAGCTACTATTTCAAGAGAAAGAGTATATGTGCCGTCAGTGATTTGTGCTGCATCTATCATATTTTTTGTAAGTGCTACTTCCTGTGTTATTTCTGTATTATATCTAATATCCTGTGGAACTGAAATATCTATTGCTGTATCATTTAAATAAATTCTTGCTCTTGTAATGTGAAGATAACTATTTCTAATAATTGATTCTACATCATTAGAACCATAATGACCTGATGATTTAATAGTGTATCTTATAACACCATCACCTTTAAGAAAATCTATACATGCTGGTGGCAGTGTATATATATTTGAACCATTACTTATATTATTAATACCAACAGATGCAGTAGTAAAAGAAAAAACACCAGATATTGTATCAGAGCTTTCTTTTTCCAAAGCACATGATAATATAAAAAAAGGCATTATTAATACTGCTAAATATTTCATTTATTAACTCCTTATATTTTATTATGATAGCATAAAAATCAAAAAGTTCGCAACAGGTAATTGTTATAAGTATGTTAGTATTTTTATGATATAAGTTAGATTAAAATACATAAAAACTGCCACAATAAGTGGCAGTAGATTATAAACTTAACATTTCAAGTATATACTCATAATCAGCTTTAATAAAACCAGCAGTAAAATAAAGTGCAGGAAGATAAAATGAGTAGCTTTCTTTGAAAGGGATTGTTCTTTTGATTACTAAATCTATCCATTTTAACATATGTTTTTCTAAAAATTCTTTCTGCACTTCTAATAATTTTGCTGCATTATCACTATCTATTCCATACTGTTTGCTTATATTTTTAGATAAGAATGACATAAACATAAGCTCAAAAGATAAATGGTCCTGTGGTTCATTTGATTTGCAGTCCATTTCAAAATTATATTGTTTGTATAGATGATATACTTCTGATTCTATATCTGTTTGTGTTAAATGTGATGGTGATAAATATACTGATTCAGACAAATCTATCCCATTTCCTAAGCAGAAAAGCCTTGTATACTCTCTTGCTGTTTTGTTTTGAAACTCTTCCTGTTCAGTTTCTTTAAGCAAGTTATATTCTTCTATAAATTTATTTAGAGCTGATATACCGTCATTAAGCTGTAAATCATCTTTATTATCAGTTTTTAATGTTTTAAGAAATGGTATAATTTCAGCAAGCATCTTATATTCAGCATTGTTTAAAGTGTTGATAAAAATGCGGGAAAAACATGAATATATTACTTCCCTGCCTTTATTATATTCTATAATTTCTTCTAATTCTGTCATATTATCACCATAATAAAAATAAGGAGAGTATAAATACTCTCCTTATTTTGTTTTAATAATTATTTAACCAAATGCTTAATAACCATATTTGTTTTTTTCTTTTTAATAAGGAAAGATGGTTTTGTTTCAGTATCACTGTTTATATAAGCATATGGGAAATCCTGTTTATTTAACCTGACAGCATCAGGGTATTTTGCTTGTAAATCTGTTATTTCTCCCCAGTCTAATGCTCTAACAGGGCATGCATCAACACACACTGGTTTTCCAAAACCTGCTTCCACTCTTTCGTAGCAGCCTTTACATTTCTGCATAGGGTGAGCTATCATCCATGTATCTTTTTTAACAGGCTCTTGTTTATCATCTGCAATATGAGTTGCTGCAAATGGGCAGGCTTGAATGCAGGCTTGTAAACCCTGACATAAATCTCTATCCACATAAACAATACCGTTGTTTCTTTTTTTAATAGCACCATAATAACATGCTTTCATACAAGCTGGGTCTTCACAGTGGTTGCAGCTCATAGTTAAGTTTTCAAATACATTGTTATATTGATATGCTTCTTGTCTTCTCCATCTAACAGGTCCCGGTTCAACTTGGTTCCAGTCTTTGCATGAAACTGTGCAGGCATTGCAGCCTATACATCTTGTTTGGTCAAAATAAAATCCTAATTGCATGGCGCTTACCTCCTATTATCCATTATACCTAACAATATTTACCATTGCTGATTGAACACCATTACCATGGTCTAAGCGAGATGGTGTAGATGGCATTAATGTGTTACAGTTACCGCCAACATCTATAAGTGATGCTGTATTAGTAAGGTCTCCGCGAAGGTCTACCCAGCAGCCTTGGTGTAATCCTACATAACCCGGAACACATCTATCTGTTTTTCTAATTGTGCATATTACTGCACCTATTTCATTATATACTTTAACTAAATCACCATCGTTAAATCCAGCAAAATCAGAGCTGTTTACCCAAATATCAGTATAACTTGCCCTGTCTTCATAACCTTGAACTGGTAAACCGTTATCCTGAATTAAAGAGTTTAATGGCAGGTATTCTACATTATCTTCTGTTTTAGCAACAGCATAATGTCCGTAGTCATTACCAGAATAGAGTTCGCCGCCTTTTACTCTGTGAGTAAGCTCTCTCAAATATGGGTTTTCAGCCTGAGATGAGTGAGCACGGAAACGGTCATGAGTAGTAGTAAGTAAATATCTGCCAGCAAGGTCTGCACTGCTTGTTAAGCCATAAGCATGAACAAAATGGTCTTGGTAATCAAAATATACTGGAATAGGCCAAGCAATTGGGTCGCCCTCTTCATCTGTATTTTTTTGACCTTGTTTTGCTTTTGGCAGATAACCATGCCATTTGCTGTATAAGTTTTCATAACGCCATACAAGTGTGCCAGAATAAACTTGGAACATACCTGTTTGCTTAGGACAGCTTTCTGTTTCAGCAAATTCATCACCACAGAAACCATATACACCGCTATCTGTTGACCAGTCAACAGTAGTAACTCCCGGATAAAATGCTTTTGTTTTATCATCAGTCCATGCTTCATAAGCAGCTCTTATATTATTAGTTGTTGATGCTGGTATATCAGTAGATGGTTTAGCATGAGAAATTGGTTTTTCTAAGAACTGTTCCCAAGTTTTACCAAAATATGGACTTTCAGCATTTTTAGAAATAGTATTTTCAAATGCATCACGAACTACATCATCAAACCTTACTTCATTTGCAGGTTTACCATTTTTAGCTCCGCCAGTGAAATCATTTAATGCACCAGGGTTACGAACAGCTATTAAGTCTCTCATAAATTCCCATGTTGATTTAGATTCACCCGGACCCGGTTTAACTGCATCTACATAAAGAGTTCCGCTGTTTTCAATAGTAACAAAATCAGCCTGTTCCCATGTAGTTTGTGCTGGTAATACATAATCTGAATACATAGCACTTGGCGACATAAAGTTATCAAAAGTTACAAGATAGAAAGCATCTTCCATACTGGCTGCCTGATGATTACCATAGCCAAAAGTAGGCAGTGCTTTATACATTCTTGCAGAATCAATTGGGTTTGCATGCTGGTTCATTGGAATATTACCAGCAGAGTTTATGATAAAACGGTTGCCTGCAAATTTTACATTGTTAGTCTGGTCAGTTAATACTCCGCCACTTTGAACACTGTTACCTTCAAACTCATAATAAGTATGTGTAACTGCC
>CAMEZN010000011.1 GCA_945947845.1 uncultured Mucispirillum sp.
AATAGCATGTTCTGGGCAGGCAGAAATACACATAGCACAGCCTACACATTTTTCGTCTATTGAAGCATGTTTAGAAATTGTAATAGCACCTGCATCACATGCCATTTTACATCTTCCGCATGCTGTGCATAAATGCGGATTAACAGTAGGGCGGACACTTGAATGCATTTCATTTTTTCCAGCACGGCTGGCACAGCCCATAGCAAGATTTTTCATAGCACCACCAAAGCCTGTCATTTCATGACCTTTAAAGTGATTTATTACAAATAATTTATCTGCACTTGCAATTGCAGCGGCAATTTTTGCTGTTTTATATATCTGCCCATTAGGGACTTCTAAATTAGTATATAATTCGCCTTTTAAACCATCTGCAATAATAATTGGAGTCTGCAAAGTAGAATAGCCGAAGCCATTTAAGTTTGCATTATGCAGGTGGTCAACAGAGTTTGTTCTCATTCCTACATATAATGTATTTGTATCAGTTAAAAATGGTTTAGTCCCAATCCTGTTAAGTGTTTCTAATATAGGGCGAAGATATATAGGGCGGAGAAAAGCAGTATTGCCGTATTCTCCAAAATGAAGCTTTACAGCAGTTATGTCATTTTTACCATAAATTTCTGTAACACCGCATTTGTTAATAAGCTTTTTAATCTTATTAAGCGGGGATTGGTTCATATTGCATTTCATGCTGGAATAAAAAACTTTTGCACTCATTTTTACCTCGTTATTTTCTGCACATATTATTTACTGGTTACTATATCAATTTGTATGTAAAATATCAATAATTAAATATGCAGGTTTCTTATTTTAAATAAGTATTAAAAAAGTTTTCTATTTTATTAAAAGGTATTTTTTCCATATTATCATACAAATCAACATGGTTTGCATCTTTTACAATAAACAGCTCTTTATTACTGCCTTTTAATTTTTTAAATGAATCTTCACTGAAATATCTACTGTGAGCTTTTTCACCATGAATCATTAATACAGCATTATTTATTTCATTTGTATATGAAAGTATTGGCATATTTATAAAAGAAAGTGATGAAGTCATATTCCAGCCGCCGTTAGAATTAATTGAACGTTTATGGTAACCTCGCGGAGTTTTATAATAATTATAATAGTCTTTTACAAACTGTTCTTCATTACCAGATAACTTATCTGGAAGCCCTGCTGCTTCTTTATATGTTCCGTTTTTAAAATCTTTTGTTCTTTGGCTGTTTAAATCCTGTTTTAGTTTATATCTTCCTTTTTCATCTAGGCTGTCAAAGTATCCGTTTGCTGTAACACGGCTCATATCATACATTGTGGAAATCACTGCTGCTTTTATTCTTGTATCAATTGCAGCAGCATTTAAACCAAAGCCGCCAAAACCGCATATTCCTATAATACCAATTTTATCAGGGTCTGCATATTTATAATTGCTTAAAAAATCAACAGCAGCACTAAAATCTTCTGTATTTATATCAGGTGATGCAGTATTTCTTGGTTCACCAGAACTTTCACCTGTAAATGAAGCATCAAAAGCAAGTGTAATAAAGCCTTTTTCTGCCATTGTTTGAGCATACAGCCCAGAAGCCTGTTCTTTGACTGCTCCAAATGGTCCACTTACTGCAATTGCAGGGTATTTTTTTGATTTATCCAGATTTTTAGGCATATATAAATCACCTGCAAGCTTAATGCCATATCTGTTGTTAAAATATACTTTTGTAACTGTTACATTACTGCTTTGCTTAAATGTTTTATCCCATTCATTGTTTTTTGTTTCCACTGCATTTACCTCCGTAATAGAAAAAATAAATAATGTTAAAAATAATAAAATCTTTTGCATTATGCACCTCTATGGTAATTATATTAATACATATATCTCTATTCAATATGCAAAAATATCATAATATTGCATAATAATATCATTTATTCTTCCTTATCTTTATGAATAGAGTTAATAAAGGATAGTTTTAGAACAAAGTAAAATATTATTATATCATATGAATTATGATTTATAATCTTACTGCATATTTTTCGTATAAGCATACATAAAAAGTTATATATAAAAATATTTATTACTTGACAAAATCACTATAATAGGAATAGTATATATTAAACTTAAAATATTGTTTTATAATTGTAAAAAAATGGGGGCTTATATGCGGGTGGAAAAAAATAAAATTAAGAGAGAAAAGTCTGAGTATGCTGTTCAGGCTGTAAGCAATGCCATAGATATTTTAGAGCTTTTAGGCAACTGCGAACATGAGCTTTCCATGAGTGAAATAGTTTCAACATTAGAGCTTACAAAAAGTAATGTTAATAAGCTTTTGGCCAACCTTGAAAGATATGGCTATGTAGAGCATAATAAATATACAGGTAACTTTCGTCTTGGAGTAAAAACTTTTCAGATTTCTCAGGCATATATTAATAAATTAAACCTTATAGATATATCTAATCAGGTATTAACTGATTTAAAAAATAAGTTAAATGAATCTACATATATTGGAGTTCTTCGTCATGGTAATGTGGTTTATTTAAATGTTATAGAAACAGATGAGCCTGTTAGAGTTATGCCAAGGATTGGTAATGTAGGGCCTGCTTATGCTACTGCAATCGGCAAGGCTCAGCTTTCTACACTTAGTAATAAAGAGATTACAGCACTTTATGAAAATAAAGTATTTAGAAAATTAACTGATAAAACTATTTCCAATATAGATGAATTGTTAAAAGATGTTACAAATGTGCGGGAATGCGGATATGCTCTTGATTTAGAAGAATATGAACATGATGTGCATTGTGTAGCTGCCCCTGTGCTTGATTTTATGGGTAAAGTTATTGCAGGTATTAGTGTATCTGGACCAAAAGTCCGCATGAGTATGGAAAGAATAGAAAGTGAGATAGCACCGCTTTTAATAGAAGCTGCACAAGTTCTTTCTGGAAAGTTTGGGTATATGGGATACGATGATATTACAGAATAATTTTATAATTTTATGGAGCAAAAGTATATTCAGCCTGAAAATATATTATTGATATTTCAGGCTTTTTAAATGAATTTTATATTGTATATATATTATTTTATTTTGTTTTTAATTATAAATTCATAAAGATTATGTATAATTGAAATTAATATTGAATTTTTCATTGTGTTTTTTTGTCATATATACTAGTTTAATTTTAGCAGCCTATATGGAGATAAAGTGGTTAAGAAGTATATAAGTTTAACAATATTTATTTTTTTATTTTCTAATAATGTATTAGCTCAAAATATTGCAGATGATTATTTTGATGATGAAGATGGCTATGCAGCAGCTCATCAGGAAATGCCTGCAAACCATATTGCAGAAGATGCCAGCGGCGGATATCAGTTTCAAAATGATTCTTTGCTTTCAGAGCAGGAAAATCAACTTGTTCAGGCAGTATTTAATGGTGAATTAAAAAATGTTAAAGAGCTGCTTGCAAACGGTATTAATCCAAATATTTTATATAGTGTTATAAAAGATAATAATACTATTGGTAAAACAACCCTTTTACATTTAGCTATTGCTGGCAGAGAAAATGATATTTTTAATCTTTTGCTTTCTAATAAAACTGTTAATATAAATCAGCTGGGTTTAGTTTCTGTAAAACATGATAATATTAATGATTATAAAGAACTTACACCACTTGCTTATGCCGTTTACCTTAATCATCTTGATATGGCAGAAGTGCTTTTAGAAAAAGGTGCAGACCCAAATAAATATCCAGCAGTATTTTTTGCATCTAATGATAAAGCAATTAATCTGCTTCATAAATATAATGCTGATATGAATATACTAAATGATAATAAAAGCCGACCACTTTTTGAAGCTGTAAAGGCAAATAAAAGCCAGCTGGTTACACAGCTTATTAAAAACGGAGCAGATATTAATAAACTTGATGGTGATAATAACACACTGCTTTATACTGCAATATCACTTGGTTACTTTGATATGGCTAGGTTTTTAATAGATAATGGTGCAGATATTAACACCCATTCTGGAAAAGAGAAAATTACACCATTAATGGCTGCTCTTGCAAGGCCAGACCATGATGCAGGATTTTTGCGGTATATCATATTTAAAGGTGCAGATGTTTCTGCAAGAGACAGTAGTAATAGAACACCGCTTTTTTATGTGTATGATTATACTGATGAAATAGGTATGGCAAATGTTAAGGAAAGTGTAAGTATATTAATGGAAAATAAAGCTGATGTTAATGTAAAAGATAAGAAAGGTAATACAATTCTTCATATGAAACCGCAGGATTATTATTATATTTATTCTGCATACCAGCCTGATATTAATATTCAAAATATAGATGGTAATACACCACTTCATATTGCTGCTATGAATGATAATGTTAAATCTATCTTAACAGGCAGCCCTAATAGAAAAATAAAGAATAAAAAAGGCAGGACTGCATTAGATATTGCAAAAGCAAACCATTTTGATAATACTACTGCCTGTTTAGAGCTTTCAGATAGAGAAAATTTACTAATGCTTGGAGCAGAATATGGTGATGTTTCTCTTGTGGAGAAGGCTATAACAGCAAAGCTGAATGTGAATAAAAAGATTTACGGACATTACCCATTATATTATGCAGCAAAGGGTGGTAACCCTGATGTATTTATTAAATTAATAATTAATGGGGCAAAATTAAATTTAGAACCAGACCTTATATATAATGTAATAGATAGTTTTGACCAGTCAAAAGACCAAGAAGATAGAGTAAAACTTGCAAATATTTTTATAGAGAAACAGGCTGCTCTTAACTGGGAGAAATATGATAATCTTCTGCATATTCTTGTGAAAGAGCAAAGTGAAGATAATAAGGGGCAGGGATATATTCGCAGTGTTATGAATTTTGCTCTTTCTAATAAGGCAGACCCAAATGTTAAAGATAAAGAAGGTAAAACACCACTCCATATTGCAGCAGGCGGGAAATATGAAAGTTATGATTTAGTGCTGGAACTTATAAGTGCTGGTGCAGATGTTGATATAAAAGATAAATATAATAATACAGCCCTTTTTTACTGTGCAAGTGCTCCTTATAATAAAGATGATGTTTTTGCAGCACTTTTAAATAATACAAAAACAGATATTAATGCACCATATGGTGAAAAAAGAAATACTCTTTTAATGGAGGCAGCTTTAAACGGAAATAAGATGATTACAATGATGCTTATTGCCCGTGGAGCTGATGACAGCCTTGTAAACAAAGATAATAAAACTGCTTTAATGCTTGCAAAAGAGAAACTTGCAACATTTGATACATCATTAGTTGATGTGCAGAACAGTATTGATTTTCAGAATTATAAAGATATTGCAGATAAGTTTTTATCAGATAAAAATGTGATTGCAGAATGCAGAAGCGGTATTAATGAAGAATGTAAAAAATATTATAAACCTGTGGAAATAATCAAAACCAGCAAATAGATATGAATAAAATTTAATAAATATATATTTTTTGACTGCTGTAATAAGAGATAATTAGGATTTTTGGATAAGTTCACATGTCATACTGAGCTTGGTTTTTAAGCGAAGTATCTTAAAAACTATACAATTTAAAATATATTATGCTCTCTTGCAATATGTATAATTTAGATTTTTCGCCTATAAAATCAGGCTCAAAATGACTGCAATGTGAGAACTCTATGTCATACTGAGCCAAAAGCGAAGTATATAAAAATTATACAATTTAAATATATTATTTGCTAATGTTATAATGTTTTAATATATATTGAATCTGAAAAATGAATCTTTGATATAAATTAGTATTCAATATACCTTTTTATGCTTATTATGCCTTTACTTTTTTATTGTATTTTTCTTTTGCACATTCATAAGATTCATTAATAAACTGCAACATATTATCAAAAGAATTTTTATCAGGGTTTAATATGGATACCCATGCCATCCACGCATATACAGGGTGTGGAAGCAGCATATTTAATGTTGAAAAATTATACTGCATATCAACAGTATTCCCTTTTAAAGGTCTTGCAGGTATGAAGCCAAATTTATTTATAAATGTAGTTTTTGTAACTCCAAAATTTATACGGAATATACCTTCTCTATTTAGATTAGAGCTTTTATCATTATTTCCATCTTTTTCTTTTATGGTTAATACATATATTCCATGTTTTAGTTTATTTACAGGATTATAAAATATACATTTTTCTCCATAGCAGGATTTAAAAACTGTTCCTGATAAATTTTCAAGACAATATTGTAATATTTCATCGGGTGTAATTTTATCCATAATAATTATACTCCATTGCAGCAGTGTATTTATATTTTAAATGGTATGTTTTTTAGATATTTAGCTTTTCAAGCTCAATATGACACATAAACAGGTTCAGGACGAGCCGTTTAGTAAGCGATAGACGAACTTGTCTCGGCAGAGCATGATTTAAAAAATTCAAGGGAAGTATTTTCTACTATGCTTCGCTACGAGTATAGAAAACGGCTTGCCATTAATATGGGCAAGACTCCGTTTTTGCGATGCAAGCATTTCCCAACTGAATAGGTAGGAAGCAGAAATGCGTAGCTGGACTGAATTTTTTAATATAAATTTATTAAGTCATTTTGAGCCTGATTTTAAAGGCGAAAAATCTAAATTATATATATTGCAAGAGTGTATGATATATTTAAATCATCTACTCTTTCATATTATACTATCTTTTTTATAATATTATCTTAATGAAACTTGTATTGTAAAATCTCCCACATCGGTTGAAAATGGAACACATATATATGGAGCATATTCCACTTCTTTAAAAAGCCTTGTTCCTTTACCTAATACAAATGTAGGAGTGCTTAGTTTAAAAGTGAAGCCAAGTTCAGTAAGTTTTCCTTTTGCACTACCAGAAATCATATTGATAATTTCACCAATAGCATCCATAACATCTTTATCAAGAAACTGTTTTTCTTCCATTATAAGAGCACTTGCCATTTTTTTTGCATCATCTTCACTAAGAGCTATAACAAATGCTCCTTTTTTATCACCTGCCATTCTTATAACAGCAGAAAGATGATTTAAATTTATGTCATAATGGTATACATAAGGCTTGCCTTTTTTACATTCCACATGAAAGCACTGATTTATTACATCTAAAACACCAGCCATTACACAGTTAAGGTATTCTGCCTTCATAAAAGTACTCCTTTTTTATATATACTTAACATACTGTAACATCAAACCCTGCTTTTTTCAAGGCAATTACAATTTGTTCTATATGTTCCATACTTTTTGTTTCAAGCTCTAAATTAACTCTTGAAAAGCCAATAGGGAGCCCTGCACCAAACCTGTCATGACGAATATCTAATATATTTGCTCCCTCATCTGCTAAAAATTTTGTTATATGTGCAAGAGAACCGGGTATATCTTTAAGATTTAGTGTAATTTCTAAAAATCTTCCTGATGTGGACATACCTTTACTTATAATCCTTGAAATCATATTTATATCAATATTTCCGCCAGATACTATCAAAACATTTTTTTTATCTTTATAATCAATAGTTCTAGACATTATTGCAGCAAGTGGAGCAGCTCCAGCCCCTTCTACTACAAGTTTTGCTTTTTCCATATATTCAAGGATTGATGCTGCTATCATATTTTCTGATACTGTAACTATATCATCAAGATATTTAAGACAAATATCATAAGTAATATCACCCGGAGTTTTTACAGAAATACCTTCTGCAATAATTGATGAACCTGTAACCCTTACAATTCTTCTTTTACGGAGAGAAGCCGTCATTCCACTTACAGCTTCTGATTGAACACCTATTATTTTTGCTTTGCTGCCAGTTTCTTTTAAATAAGCAGCTATACCAGAAGCAAGACCGCCACCGCCAACTGGGATAATAACATTATCTGCGTCCTGCATTTCTTTTAAAATTTCAACAGCAATAGTTCCCTGTCCTGCTATTACATCTAAATTATTAAATGGGTGTATAAGATACAGCCCTCTTTCTTCTGCAAGAATTTCTGCCATAGTTGCTGCATCATCATAAGTTTCTCCATGCAGCACAACTTCTGCTCCGTATGACTTTGTATTATTTATTTTAACAAGCGGAGTATGCACAGGCATAACTATTACAGCTTTGACACCTATTAATTTAGCACTAAAAGCAACACCTTGTGCATGGTTGCCAGCACTTGCTGTAATAACACCATTTGCACACTTCTCCTTATTTTTCAGGATAGCATTTAATGCACCGCGAACTTTAAAAGAACCAGTTCTTTGAAGATTTTCAAGTTTAAAATATATCCCTGCTCTATAATTTTCTGAAAATGAAGCTGAATGATAAAGCGGAATATTTTTGACATAAGGTGATATTGCTTCATAAGCTGCTTCAATATCTTTTTTTAAATCATTTACCATATACTATACCTTTCTCTCTTTTAGTGCATAATAATATTTGAGTCATTATTATTTAAATTAATATTTATTGTATTACCATTATTTTCCTGTTTTGGTTCATCAACTACCATATATTGACGAAGCAGTGCAATAATGTGGTCATGTCCGAATTTTCTTGCATGGTCTAATACATTTTCTCCGGCATTATCTTTTATAGAAGTATCTGCTCCATTATCTAAAAGCAGCTTTGCTGTATTATATCTGCCGCTTTCTGAGGCAAGCATTAATGCTGTTAAGCCGTCTTTATTCTGGCTGTTTACATTTGCACCATATTCTATAAGCATATCAAGAGCCTTTTGATTACCATTAATTGCTGCTTTCATTAGTGGAGTATTCCCATAGTCATCTTGAATATTAATGTCTGCACCATAATCTAAAAATTTAGTAAGCACATCAATATTACCGTCAAATGCAGCAGCAGAAACTGGGGTTTCTCCGTCAGTGCCTACCACATTAATATCAGCACCTTTTGAGAGAAAATAGTTTACCATATTTGCATTGCCATATTTTGCAGCATACATTAAAGCAGTATGACCCCATCTGTCTTTAAAGTTAATATCTGCCCCTTTGTTAAGGATTACTTCTGCAATGCTTGTATCATCTCTAAATGCTGAATACATAAGAGGAGTTCTTCCTGTAACATCAAAAATATCAACATTATTGGTTGATTCTATGGCTTTTAATATATCTTCCTTTGTGCCTTTTCTAAAAGCTTCAAAAATAGGGTTGTCATTTGATACATACTGAGAATCAAATTTATTAACAGGCACATCAAGAGGGGCACCAAGTTCATCAAGAGCTTGTGTAATATTATCAGCTGCTGTAATCTGTTTTTTTATCTTTTCAGGTATTTTTGCCATTACAGTTTCAGGTATGCGGGGAGTAATATATTTTTTGATAAGGTTAAAATCAGTAAAATATAAATAAGCACCACCGCCAGCTAAAAGCCCTAAAAAGAATAATAAAAATAAAAACTTTTTCATATCCTACCAGTTGTATTTTATATAATAAATGAAGTATAAATCAACTATTATTTTTTACTTAGCAAAATTTATGCCCTGCATAGAATTATCCCAGTCTTTTAATACTGGGTCAAAGCCTAGTTTTTTTATTGTGCTGCAAAATTCTTCAACAGACCTGTTATCTTCTATGGAAAATTGAGCTGCTTCTTCCTGTGCAGCACTGTAACCACCCGGTTCTGTTTTAGAGCCTGCACTCATGATTGTTGCTCCAAGGTATATTAATTTATCTCGTAGTGGAGCTGGCTCTCTTGTGGATATATTAATACCTGCATCATGAAGAAACATTCTGTAAGCAAAAATGAGCTGCAATAAATTCTTATCACTGACACTATATTCCGGCTTATATTCACCTGCTGCATGTCTAATCCGTGGGAAAGATGATGAAATAAGGCTTCGCCAGTATTTTTTTGATAGATATTTAGCATGAAGGCTCATATAAAAAGTATCTATTCTATAATCTGTAAGCCCAAGAAGTGCTCCAAGACCAATAAATCTCATTCCAGCCTGAGCTGCTCTTTCGGGAGTATCAAGCCTGTATAAATAATCAGATTTTGGGCCTGCCGGGTGAAATGATGGGTATAAACTTTCTATATATGTTTCTTGGAACATAGTAAGCCCGTCTGCACCAGCATTATGCAGTTCTTCATACTGATTTAATGTAAGGGAAGGCACTTCAATAGAAACAAAAGGAAAATACTCTGCACAAAGTTTGACAGACTGTAAAAGCATATCAAAAGAAAATTTCTTCATATTATCCCCAGTAACAAGGATAACATTCTTAATGCCGTATGATGCAACTATTTTTGCTTCTTTTTCTATTTCTTCAAGTGATAAAGCTACTCGCGGTATATTATTTTTACGATTAAAACCGCAGTATATACAGCTGTTTGTGCAAAAGTTAGAAAGGTAAATTGGAGCATATATTCTAATAGTTTTACCAAACCGCTGCATAGTGATATTATGAGAAATTTCTGCCATTTCTTCTAAATAAATTTCTGCTTTTGGGCTTAAAAGATATGCTAAATCTTTCTCATTAACCCTTTCTTTATAAAGAGCATTTTTTATATTTTTTTCATCAGCATTATATATTAAATCCTTAACATATTCATAAGGATATTCTTTAATAATCTCATAAAAACTCATTATAATATATCCTTTAATAATCCTTTAACAGGGCTTGAAGGGGCAGCATAATTTGAAATCGGAGCAGGGCCAGCATCTACTGCAAGTTCTGCTGCCTGCACTGCATATTTAAATGCTGCTGCCATTTTTACAGGGTCAGCAGCAGCTGCAATAGCTGTATTGACAAGCACAGCATCAGCCCCTAATTCTATTGCTTCTGCTGCATGACTTGGAAGACCAAGTCCTGCATCTATTACAACAGGAACAGAAGAATTTTCTATAATAATTTTTATCATTTCCAGTGTTTTTATTCCTTTATTTGTTCCAATAGGAGCAGCAAGGGGCATAACTGTAACACAGCCTGCTTCTTCTAAATGTTTTGCTAAAACAGGGTCTGCATTAATATAAGGCATAACATTAAACCCTTCTTTAACAAGTATTTCAGCTGCTTTTAATGTTTCAATTGGGTCTGGCAGCAGATGATATGGGTCTGGTGTAACTTCTAATTTTACCCATGGTTCACAGCCTGCTGCACGGGCAAGGCGGGCAAGGCGGACTGCTTCTTCTGCATTAGCTGCACCTGATGTATTTGGTAAAAGCAGATATTTATTCCTATCTATATGGTTTAATATATCATCATTATTATCATTAATATCAACTCGCCTTAATGCAACAGTTACTATTTCTGCACCAGATTGATTTAGTGCCTGTTCCATAACAGATGATGATTGAAATTTACCAGTCCCAACCATCAGCCTGCTTTGAAACTTCCTGCCGGCTATTATTAAATTGCTCATATTTTCCTCATTTTATATCATTAATCACCTATAATCTAATACAACTATAAAAAATTGTCATTATATTTTTTATTCTACAATTTATTAAAATCTGTCTTTTATATTAATATTTTATATTTATTATTCTTGTATTTAGAAAATCTGTATGTTACTATATATTTAAAGTAGTATATATTTAGGAGGCAGATATGGCTGGCTGTATTATCACTATAAGCAGGGAATATGGTTCTGGCGGCAGGATTATTGGTCAGGCTCTTGCAGAACAGTTGAAAATTCCTTTTTATGACAGAGGCCTTGTGGAAATGATTTCTGAAAAAAGCGGTTTATCAGAAAAATTTATTAACGAGGCAGAGCTTTATAGGGAAGAAGCTATAAAATATGCAGGTTATGATGTAACACTGCAAATGCCTTTAACTCATGTAGTTTTTCATGCAGAAGCAGAAGTTATATCTAAAATAGCTGATGAAGGCGACTGTGTTATTGTAGGAAGATGTGCTGACTATGTGCTGCAAAATAGACAAGATGTTTTAAATGTATTTGTTTATGCTTCTATGCAAAATAGAATAGAAAGAATTACAAAACTTTATGGTGATAAAGTAAGTAATGTAAAAGCATTTATTACAAGGTATGATAAAGACAGAGCCGCATATTATGACTATTATACTGATAAAAAATGGGGTGATTTACGTTCATATCATTTAAGTGTAAATAGTGATATGGGTATTGATTCTTGTGTAGAAATAATTAAAACAGCATACAATAACTGGAAAGACGGTATTCAGCTGGTATAAATAACTCTTTCTTATTCTGCATTATATATATGCAGGTGAATATATGAGCAATTCATTTTCAGCAAGGCTTATTGTTACAGTAATATCCCTTGCTATTCTTACTTTCATGGGGATTTTCTCAGAAACAAGTCTGGCTATTGTATCTCCGCATTTAATGGAGGAGTTTCAAGTATCAGCAGTAGCAGTTCAGTGGCTTACTTCTGGTTTTCTGCTGCTTTTGGCAGTGGCTATACCACTTTCTCCATTTTTAGTCAAAACTATCTCTACAAAACTTCTTTTTAGGTTTGCCGTGATTATATTTATTACTGGAACAATAATGGGAGCTTTCGCCAGTAATTTTACAATGCTCTTATTAGGCAGGCTTATTATGGCAGTTGGCACAGGCTGTTCTCTGCCGCTTTTGACAAATATAGTGCTTGAAGAAACCACACCTTATCAAAGAGGCACACTGCTTGGTA
>CAMEZN010000012.1 GCA_945947845.1 uncultured Mucispirillum sp.
TTTGTTGAAGAAATAATTTATACAACAAATAAAAGTCATCTTTTTATATTTACAACGAAAGGTAAAGTTCATTTCTTAAAAGTTTATCAAATACCTGAGCAGTCAAGAGATTCTAAGGGCAGACATATTTCTAACCTGCTTACATTAGATGAAAATGAAAAGATAGCATCATTTTTAACTCTGCCAGAAAAAGATGAAACAAAATCAATTTTCTTTGCTACAAAATTTGGTGTTGTTAAGCGAGTTAAAACAGTTGAATTTAAAAGTGGAAGAAGCGGTATAATTGCTCTTAACTTAAAAGATAATGATGAAATAGTTACTACATTATTAACTGGTGATGATGATAAAGTATTCCTTGCTACAAGGGACGGTAAAACTATTCAGTTTAGTGTAGAAGATGTTCGCCCTATGGGAAGAACTGCAACAGGTGTTCGTGGTATAATGCTTGAAAGAGATGATGTTGTTGTTTCAGCAGAAGTTGTTGAAGAAGACAGTCCGCTTTTAGCTGTAACATCATTAGGATATGGAAAAGGCACTGATAAAGATGAATACAGGCTTCAATCTCGTGGTGGTAAAGGTCTTAAACTTATGAAACTTACTTCTAAAACTGGGCTTGTTGTTGGTGTAAGACAGATAAATCCTGATGAAGATGATATTATGCTTATTACTAAAAACGGTAAAACAATAAGAATTGCAGCATCTGAGGTGTCAGTAATAGGCAGAAATACACAGGGAACAAGGCTTATGAATACATCAGGTGATGAGATTATATCATTTACTGTTGTTCCAAAAGATGACAGTGATAATGAAGAAGAAATGCAGGGGGAAGATAATGGCAGTAATTCTTGATGGTAAAATGTTATCTGCAAAATTTAGGGAAAATCTAAAAAAAGAAACGGCAGAAATAAAAGAAAAAACTGGTAAAATACCGGGTATAGCTGTTATTCTTGCAGGTGATGACCCAGCAAGTAATGTATATGTTAATTCAAAAGAAAAAGCAGCAGTTGAAGCAGGATTTTATTCTGTTGTAGAAAGAATAAGTGCTGATGTAACAACTGATGATGTGCTTTCACTTGTTAATAAATATAATAATGATAATAAAATCCATGGTATTTTAGTTCAGCTGCCGCTTCCAAAAAGCTGCGATGAAAAAACAATATTAAGAGCTATAAAACCAGAAAAAGATGTAGACGGTTTCCACCCTTATAATGTAGGGCTTTTAAATATTGGTGAAGACTGCCTTATGCCTTGCACTCCTTTTGGGGTTATGAATATGCTTGCTGATTACGGCATTGAAATTTCTGGTAAAAATGCAGTTGTTATTGGCAGAAGTAATATAGTTGGAAAACCAATTGCAGCAATGCTTACAAAAGCTAATGCAACAGTAACTATATGCCACTCTAAAACAAAAAATTTAGCAGAAGTATGTTCAAAAGCTGATATATTAGTTGCAGCTATTGGCAAACCAAAATTTGTTACAAAAGAATTTGTTCGTGATGGTGCTGTTGTAATAGATGTAGGCATAAATAGAGTAGATGGTAAACTCTGCGGTGATGTAGATTTTGAAGATGTAAAAGATAAATGTTCATATATTACACCAGTTCCGGGCGGGGTAGGTCCTATGACTATTACTACTCTTATGCAGAATACTTTAAAAGCATTTAAAATGATTGAGAAATTATAATGAATAATACTGATACTATTGCTGCCCCTATTACTCCGCTTGTAACAAGCCCTGTTATATCATTAAGAATATCTGGAAGTAATGCACTTTCTGTATTTTCTTTAATGGAAAAGGGCGGCAAGAGTATCAATATATCTGATATTAAGCCAAACTATGTTTCACTTTACAGGTTTAATATAGAAAAAGAAAATCTCCATGATGATGTATTAGCAGTATATTTTAAAGCACCCCATTCATTTACAGGTGAAGATGTTGTAGAAATATCATTTCATGGTAACCCTGTTCTTGTTAATGCTGCACTTTCTGCAATATATTCATTAAAAATAAGACATGCAGAAGGCGGCGAATTTTCTAAACGAGCTTTTTTAAACGGTAAAATTGATTTAACTCAGGCAGAATCTATTCAGGAATTAATCTCTGCAAAATCAGTAGAAGGGGTTTATTCTGCATATAATCAGCTCCAAGGTTCTTTAAAACATGAGCTTGACAGCATAAAAGATAAACTTTTAAAAATGAAAGCTTTAATGGAAGCAAAAATTGATTTTCCAGATGAAGATACAGTAGATGAAGAAACTCCATTATTAAAGCATGACTGCGAAAATATTTTATCAGTTATTGATTGCCTTATCTTATCCTATAAAAGTTACAGAAATGCAAACCGTGGGTTAGAAATAGTTATTGCAGGCAAGCCAAATGTTGGTAAGTCTTCTTTAATGAATGCTTTTTTAAAAGAAGAAAGAGCCATTGTTTCAGATACTCCCGGCACAACAAGAGATTTTATAAAGGAAAGTTTATATATAGGCGGTATTCCTGTTCATATTACAGATACAGCAGGTATTCGCTCATCAGATGAAAATATTGAGCAGATAGGAATAGATAGAAGCAGGCAGAAAATAGAATCTGCTGATATTATACTTTTACTCTTAGATGTTTCTAGGCCTTTAACAGAAGAAGACTATAACATACTAGATGAAACTAAAAACTCTAACCGTATTATAATTGGAAATAAACTAGATATAACTGAAAATAAATCTTATGATAATGCAGAGATATATATATCAGCAAAAACTGGTATAAATATAGAAAAGCTTGTTGAAATACTGCGGGAAAAAACCAGCCTACATGATAATGAAACAAAGTCAAATGCGGCAGCTATTACAGAAAGGCACCATACAATATTAATAGAGATAAAAGAGATTATAGAAAAAATAAACTCATCACTTTGTATTTACCCTATTGATATGCTCTGTATTGATTTAGAAAGGGCAATAAACCTGCTTTCAGAAATAACAGGTGATAATTATACAGAAAAAGTGCTGGATATTGTTTTTTCTTCATTCTGTATAGGTAAGTAAGTTTATATTTTTAAAGCAAGTCCTATTGTGCCTGCAAATATTAGCATTAATCCAAATATAGTTTTTCTATTCATTTTTTCATTAAAAATAAAGTATGATAATATAACAGCAACTAATATACTTAATTTATCAATTGCTGCTACTGCTGATGTAGTTCCATCTTGCAGAGCTTTATAATATAACAGCCAGCTGCTGCCACCTGTTATTCCTGATAAAATTATAAATTTTATTTCTGCTTTATTAATATTTTTTAATTCTTTAAAGTCTTTTTTTATAAATAAAAGAATCCATGCAGCAACAACTACTACAAAAGTTCTTATGGCACTTCCTAGGTTTGATTCAACATTTTCTATACCTACTTTTCCAAAAATAGGGGTAAGTGCAGAAAATAAAAGAGAAAGCAGTGCATATATAAGCCATTTATTATTTTCTTTATTTTTATTTTTACTTTTTTTATAATCAACCATAAAGTATGTTCCTGCTGCTATAAATATTAATCCAAAAATCTTGCAGGCAGTTATTTCTTCCTGTAAAAATATAAAAGAAAAAAGTATTGTTAATACAAGGCTTGATTTACTAATAGGCGATACTTTATTTACATTTCCAGATTGCAATGCTTTATAATAATAATACCAGCCAGCACCTGTTGAAAAGCCTGAAAGAATTAAAAATATCCATGTTTTAATATCAATGTTTATTATCTGATTTTGTGAGCCTGCAATAAATACTATTATAATAGAAAAAATTAGAACAACTACTGTCCTTAAAGCAAGTGCTGCATTTGTATTTGTAGTCTGCACTCCTTTTTTTAGAAATATTGTAGTTACACCTGCACATAGTGCTGATAATCCTGCATATAAAATCCACATTTTACACCCTAAAATTATACTGTAATATCAATAAGTTATACTGCTTAATTTATATTTTGGTTTCTAAGCCTTTTTTTTATGTATTTATATATTATAATATACTAAAATTCGTTACAGGGCATTTTTTAGGGCTTATATTTTACCCTTAATGGATATTAAATTTAAATATTTTCCATTATCTGCTTTTAAAAGTTCTATATCTTCTATTGCATAAGGATTATCGCAGCTTAACCAGCTTTGCCATGCTTGATGAAAACAGTTCATTTCCTGCACTTTAATTTCTTTTAAATCTTTTTTCAGCAGATTTTCCCAGTAGTGTATACTTTTAAAAAATTTAAATTCATCATCTTTTATATTATGCTTTAATTCATCTGGCACATTTTTATAATCATTTTTTATTCCGGGCACGGCAATATATATTTCTCCATTTTCTTTTAAAAGTGGTTTTATGTTATATTTAAAATAATCTTTTTCTAATCCAAAATAGTGGTATGAATCTATACTTATTATAATATCAAAGTAATTTTCAGCAAAGGGTAATTTTTCAGCATTACAGTTTAAAGGAATTATTCTGTTATCTAATTTATAATCCTTAAAAAATTTATAGTTATCTGCTGCATCTACCCATAAGTCAACTGCAAAAATATCTGCATTTTTATATTTTTCTGATATATATATTGATGTTAACCCTTTTCCACAGCCTAAATCAAGTATTCTTATTTTGTCATTATTTATACTTTCTTTAATTAATTCATCTATAATTATAATTGAATCTGGTCCCATCATTCTTTGTTTTTTTATATCTTCTTCAATCATTTTTCACCTTTTATATTATATTTTTATGCAGCACCTTATTATTTTGTGTTTTATGTTTTATTTTATGTATATAATACTGCCATAATTGTATACTTTTGTAAATTTTATTTATTGCTTTAATCATAGTTTTTTTATATATTAAAATTAATGAGGTGTGTAATGTTTCAAGGAACATTAAAATTTATTTTTTTATTTTTATTTGGTTTATTTTTTGTGGTTGGCTGTAATAGCACAAGTTCAAATTCATCATATTCAATAAGTGATAATTCATCAGGCAATACAGGAGATAATGCTTCATATACTGTTTCTTTTAACAGTAATGGTGGTGCAGGAGAAATGAAAAGTGTAACTGTCTCTGGTGGTAAATATAAGCTTCCATTAAATACATATTATTATGAAGGGTATAATTTTATAGGCTGGTCTAACTCTGCTAATGGTGAATTATTATATGGCGATGGAGAAGAGATAGAAGTAAGCAGTAATATAACATTATATGCTTTATGGCAGGAAGAATCTTCTTCTGGTGTAGAAACATATTATACTATAACTTTTGATAGTAATGGTGGTGATGGTGTAATGGAGAGCCAGTCTGTTTTACAGGGTAAAAGAGTTCAAATTACCCTTAATAGTTTTTTAAAGAATGGTTATTCATTTACTGGCTGGTCTCTTTCAAATGATAATATACCATATTATTCTAATGGTGATTATATAACAGTAGATAGTAATATTACTTTATATGCCTGCTGGAAAGATGATTCTATTTCTACTGCATCTTATACTGTTTATTTTAATGGTAATAATGGTGATGGTTATATGCCTCCATTAAAGGTTAATGGTGGAGAAACTTTTGAACTTACTTCTAATATTTTTACTCGTGCAGGCTTTGCTTTTGAAGGTTGGTCTTTAACAGAAAATGGCGAAGTAGCTTATAAAGATGGTGCTTCGCTTTCTATAAATAGTGATATAGAGTTATTTGCAGTATGGAAATCTGTTCCTTTTTATAATATTACATTCCATTCAAATAATGGCAAAGATGAAGTAATATCTGTTAGTTTTCCTTCTAATGTAATGCCAGTAAAACTTCCAGATAATACATTCCAAAATGGCAGTAAAAAATTTACTGGCTGGACAACATCTGATAATTCAGTCAGCTACATAGATGGCTGTGATGTTGTTTATTTAACTGGTGATTTAGATTTATATGCTTCTTGGAGTGATAATCCAGTTAAAATTACATTTGATGCATTTAATGGTAAAGATGAATATTCAATTATTTATGCAATGGCAAGTAGTGTTATTAATCTTCCAAAGGCTGAATTTACACGAAATGGTTATGAATTGTTAGGTTCATATACCTGCTATGTAGATGAAATATATGGTGGAGTTCATAGGTTTGGTGTTGATTATACTGTTCCAAGTGATGCTAAGGAAATTGTTTTTTCTGTTGGCTGGAGAGAGCTTCCTAAACCACCAACACCAGCTTTTGGCGGTAATAGTGATAAGTATAAAAATCAATATGTGCTTGTCAAAGGTGTTAATATGACAGAAAAAGACTGGATAGAATCACTTACTCCGGGTTTATTTTACGGTGTATGGAATGTTAATGCTGGCTGGTATGATTCAAGTCAATGGAGATATAATTTATGCTGGGCAGGCACATATTCTAATATGTTACACTGGTGGTATGATAGAAATAAAGAAAATATAGAAAAATATTATGCACATTATGCCTCAGATGAAGTAGTAAATAATAAACCTAGTTCAAAATATTATGGTGAAGGTGTTAGTGATATTTTTATTATATTTAGAGACCATTGGAAAGATGCTGGATATTTGATAGAAATAGGTCTTGAATGGTATATATTTGGAACACATTATAATAAAAATGGTGGTGGATATTTTAAAGAAGTATTTTTAGAAGAAGATGTTCCATCTGTTATTGAAGAATATTCTGGTATAACACAGTATACTTTTAATACAAATATTAATAAAGCTTTTGATAATGGTATGGCTGTCGGTCTTGCCGAAGTCAATGGTTTTGGTAGCCATGCAATTACATTGTGGGGTGTTCATTATGATGATGAAGGGTTGATTGATGGAGTAATTGTTGCAGATTCTGGAACACGCTCAGGTAATAATGCCCCAACTGGTTATGATACTGGATTAATTTATATGAATATTATATATGACACTTTTGGCAAACCGTTTATGACAAACAGTTATGGTTCAAGGCTGCCTTTAACTCAGCTTGTTCTTTTGGGCGACGGTGCAGAGCAGTGGAAAAAGTATTTTGATACACATGAGCCTATAAGATAAATTTTTAACTGCCATACAAATGTGTGGCAGTTTTTTTTGTTTTAATGTTTCACGTGAAACATTAAAAATCCTTTATTTAATACTGCATAAAATCGGTTTTTCTTAATTTGTATTAATATTTATAAGTTGTAACATATAATTGTAATAATTAATATCTTTACAAAATAGTTAAAAAAACATATTATAAACATCAAAATTTTTAAAAGGGTATTTATGGATTTTCAAAAGATTTATGATGTGATAGTTGTAGGGGCTGGGCATGCAGGTTGTGAAGCATCACTGGCTGCTGCAAGAATGGGAGCAGAAACTTTACTGCTCACAATATCAATAGATAATATTGCTTTAATGCCATGTAATCCAGCAATTGGTGGCATTGGTAAAGGTAACCTTGTGAAAGATATGGACGCTCTTGGCGGAGAGATGGCAAAAAATATTGATGAAACAGGTATCCAGTTTAGAGTGCTTAATAAAAGAAAAGGTCCTGCTGTTTGGTGCAGTAGAGCACAGGCAGATAAGCATTTATATAAAGATAGATTCCAGACGGTTATTATGAATACACCATCTCTTGATGTTAAGCAGGGTATAGTTACAGAAATTCTGGTAGAAAACGGAGCAGTCCGTGGGGTTGAAACTGCCTGTGGACAAACTTTTCTTGCAAGAAGAATTGTAATATGCGGTGGAACTTTTATAGGTGGTGAAATATTTATTGGTGATAGAGTTATAGAAGCAGGCAGAATGTATGAACCTGCTGCTACGGGGCTTTCTTGCTCGTTAAAAAAGATAGGCTTTAATCCTATTCGTTTGAAAACAGATACTCCTGCTAGGCTGCATATAGACAGCCTTAACCTTAATGGTCTTGAAGAATATGTAAGCGATGAGGTGATGATACCATTTTCAGCAGAAACTGAAAGTATAAGACTTCCACAGATAAAATGTTACGGCACACAGACTAATGAAGAAACTCATAAGGTTATAAGAGAAGCTGCTGAAAAAAGTTTGTTTTATAATGGAGCTCGTGAAAGTAATGGTCCTAGATACTGCCCAAGCATGGAAGATAAGGTTTTAAAATTCCCTGAAAAAACAGGGCATAAACTTGTAATAGAGCCGGAAGGTTTAAATACAAAAGAAGTTCATGTTAACGGATTTTCCTGCTCTATACCAGTTGAAGCACAGATTAAAGCATATAGAACGGTTAAAGGTATGGAAAATTGTCAGTTTATTCGCCCTGCTTATGCTATACAATATGATGCTTATCAGCCTACTGGACTTTATCATTCTTATGAAACTAAACTTGTTAAAGGTTTATTTTTTGGGGGGCAGTTAAATGGAACAAGTGGTTATGAAGAAGCTGCTGTCCAAGGATTTATGGCTGGGGTGAATGCTGTTTTATCACTTGATAATAAAGAACCGCTTGTTTTAGGAAGAAATGAAAGCTATATAGGTGTGCTTACTGATGATTTAGTTTTAAAAGGGATAACAGAGCCTTATAGAATGTTTACTTCCCGCAGTGAATACAGGCTTATAACTAGGGAAGATAATGCAGAAGAAAGGCTTATAGATTACGGGTATAAATTGGGGCTTATTTCTAAAACAAGGTATGACAGGTTTAAGAAAGAAATGTCAGAAATTGAAAGTGAAATAGAAAGGTTTAAAACTACACTTATAAAGAAAAATAGTGAAAATGAAAGCTATCTTTCTCAATTTGGAGTAAGTATAAGTCAGTCCTTTAAGGCAGAAGAGCTTTTAAAAAGACCACAGTTAAGCTATAATGATATTGTAAAAATGATTGGTGGTGGTTTAAGTGGCAGGCAGGCAAGGCAGGTTGAAATAAAGATTAAGTATTCCGGTTATATTGAAAGTATGGAAGAAAGTAATCATGAAGAAATAGAAAGTATAATTATCCCAGATGATTTTTCTTATGATAATATTTCTGGTTTAAGGTTGGAATATTCTGATAAGCTTAAAGATATTAAACCTAAAACACTAGGGCAGGCTTTAAGAATACCGGGAATGACAAAAACTGCTATATCGGTTTTAGCTGTTGAAATTTATAAACACAATAAAATAACAGATAAAACAATTAAATCAAAATAATGGAATATATCTTTTCATAAAAGTTAAGATAATAATTTATATTTATAAGGGAGTTTATATGTTGTTGAAAAAATATTTATGGCTGTTTATATCTGGTTCAATTATTATTTATATAGTAGATGCTGTTGCAAATTCATTTAACTTTATGGATATCCTGCCCGGCTATTTAGTATTAGATTTTATTCCGTTTTTTATTGTTTGCATCTATGGTTTTATATTTGAAAAGATTACAAAGAAGCATGGCAAGGAATATATTCTTTGGTCTTATTTTGCATTTATGCTTGTATCATACTTGTTTGATGATATTACTATATACTATACTTTAAAAAATTATTTAAAAACAGATTTATCATTTTTACATATAGGAATTTATGCAGCTATGTTGTATGGTGTATTGTATGGACTGCAAAATAGAGAAGAAAAGAAATCAGAAATACACTATATTGAAAATAGAGACAGTAAAATAAGCAACCATGTTATAGAAAAAAATAATAAAATTAATATGTTTTTTATGCAAAAAAAATATCTTGTTGAATTAGTGATTGGTATAACTGGTGCAATGACAATAATAAATTTTAAAGTAATTGGGCTGGTTTTGGGTTATATGTAAAAATATTTTTAAGTATTGCTGTGGTATATATTAATGTTTCACGTGAAACATTAATGATGAGAAAAAAACAACAAATATAGTTGAACAGAAAAAATGGTATATAAAAAAATAAGCAAATGGAAAGCATTTAAAATAATCTTCTTTTTCATAATGTCTTTAATAATTATAACCGGCACATTATCTGCTGTGGTAAGGACATATTTTGATACTGGGTTCCGTTATATTTACCTGCTGCCACAGCTGCTTGTTTTATTAAATTTTGCTTATATATGGAGTGGACGAAGCCAGCGGAATAGTTTTATTTTTTCCATACTAACAGCAGTTACAACTGGCATAATATTAAGAATAATATAAAAAAGGAAGATAGTAAATGATGTTTAGAATTATATGGCAGGGAGTAATACTTATACTATTATTTGCATATATTATAGAGTTTGCATTTTTTGGAGTGCACTCTATAAGCAGTAACTTTTTTGATATATTTCAAGAAACATTAATTGTTGAAATAATACCTTTTGTAATAATTATTTTATATTTAAATAAAAGAATAAAACTATATTTAAGAAATAAGTTCTTAATAACAGTATTTATTACAATGGCAGTAATAAATTTCATATTTACAAGCAGTATAATACAGCAGTTATTTAATAAACTTGCTTTTAAAATGAATGAAGCAATAGACTTTGTAAATATTCCATTAACAGAGTTTTTTTACTATATTAAAACAATAATGTATATGCCGTATTATATCCATATAGGAATATATTTTGCATTACTTGCAGTAATAAAAAATAATAGAAAAGAAGTAAAGAATAATGAAAAATTAGTTATAGAAGAAAGAAAAACAAAAGGTTTGTATACTAATAAAAAAATAATTTTTGCTGGTATATTTTTTGGTATAATGCCATTGATTGTGAAAATAATTATGAATGAGTTTTAATAAAGGGTTAGAAATAAAAATTATAGCAGATAATTTAAAATAGTGATATATTATTTCTTGTTTTAAAAAGAATATAAAAAGAATGAACACAAGGTATATATGGATTTTGAAAAAATATATGATGTAATAGTTGTTGGTGGAGGACATGCAGGCTGTGAGGCGGCTCTTGCTGCTGCAAGAATGGGTGCAAAAACACTGCTGATGACATCTACAATAGACAGTATAGCACAGATGAGCTGTAACCCTGCTATTGGTGGGCTTGCAAAAGGAAACCTAGTTAAAGATATAGATTCATTAGGTGGAGAAATAGCAAAAAATATAGATGAAGCTTGTATTCAATTCCAAATGCTTAACAGTAAAAAAGGTGCAGCTGCAAAAAGTTCAAGAGGGCAGGCGGATAAAAAAATATATGTAAGAAGAATGATAAATACTTTAATGAGCCAAAGCAGTCTGGAAGTAAAGCAGGGAGAAGCTGCCCAAATATATATAAAAAATAATGAAATTTATGGCATAGGAAATATCTGGGGTGAAAATTTTAGATGTAAAAAAGCAGTTATATGCACCGGAACATTTTTAAATGGAAAGGTATTTATTGGAGAAACAAGTTTTCCAGCTGGAAGAACTTATGAAAAACCATCAATTGAGCTTTCAAAATCATTAAAAGGAATAGGATTTCAAGCAGTCCGCCTTAAAACAGGAACACCTGCAAGAATAGATATTCGCACTATTGATTATTCAAAATTAGAAGTGTATGAAATGGAAGGTGAAAAGATACCATTTTCATTTGAAAATGAAAGTTTTAAACTGCCGCAGATAAAATGTTATGCTACATATACAAATGAAGAAACCCATAAAATAGTCCAAGAAAATATACATAGAAGTATATATTATAATTCAAAAGATAAGGGGATAGGTCCTAGGTATTGTCCTAGTATGGAAGATAAAATAGCTAAATTTCCAGAGAGGACAAGGCACCAGATTATATTAGAAAGAGAAGGTTATGACAGCAGAGAAGTATATCCGAATGGATTTTCAACATCTTTGCCAGTAGATGCACAGCTTGCAGCATACAGAACAATTAAAGGGCTTGAAAACTGCCAGTTTATCCGCCCTGCTTATGCAATAGAATATGAGGCATTTCAGCCAACAGTATTATACCCAACATATGAAACAAAGATTATAAAAGGGCTGTATTTTGCAGGACAGATTAATGGCACAAGTGGTTATGAAGAAGCTGCATGTCAGGGTATTATGGCAGGCATAAATGCTGTCCTTGCTATTGATAATAAAGAACCATTTATACTAGGAAGAAATGAAAGTTATATTGGAGTATTAACTGATGATTTAGTAACGAAAGGGGTAGATGAACCATATAGAATGTTTACTTCAAGGGGAGAATACAGGCTGCATTTAAGGGAAGATAATGCAGAATACAGGCTGATAGAATATGGCTATAAATATGGTTTAATCTCTAAGGAAAGATATGAAAGATTTACAGCAGAAAAAGAAAATGTTTATAGAGAAGTGGAAAGACTTAAAAAAGAAACAATAAGGCTTAAAGAAAATAAAGAAAAGCTGGAAAAATATAATATTAATTTAGAAAGGGGCATATCCTGTTATGAATTTTTAAAAAGGCCTGAAACTAATATTGATATGATATATGATATGGGGTTAACATCGCTTACTGGCAGGCAGGCAAAGCAGGTGGAAACAATAATAAAATATTCAGGATACATAAGCCTGCAAGAAGAGGATATAAAAAAATATAAGTCATTAGAAGATAAGAAAATACCTGATAGTTTTGATTACAGTAATATCTCTGGTTTAAGGCGGGAATATAAAGAGAAGCTTAGTAAAATAAGACC
>CAMEZN010000013.1 GCA_945947845.1 uncultured Mucispirillum sp.
ATAATCATTGCAGCCCCTATGGGTATAGGTATGGCTGTATTTATTGTGGAAATGTGCCCGTCATTTTTAAAAGGCTTTATAAGTTCAGCTATTGAGCTTTTAGCAGCTATACCGAGTATTATATATGGTATGTGGGGGCTTTTTATATTTGCTCCTTTTTTAGAAAATACTTTACAGAAATGGGTATCAGGTGCACTGGGGGATATTCCTTTTATTGGTTCATTTTTTCAGATAAATTATGCTGGCGGTATAGGGCTTTTAACATCAGGCATAGTATTAAGTATAATGATAGTTCCTTTTATAGCAAGTATTGCAAGGGAAGCTCTATCGCGAGTGCCAAAAGAATTAAAAGAATCAGGTTACGGTTTAGGTGCAGAAAAATGGGAAACAATAAGAGATGTATCACTGCCTTACACAAAAACAGCTATTTGGGGTGGTATAATAATAGCATTAGGCAGGGCATTAGGAGAAACAATGGCTATTGCTTATATTATAGGTAATATGAATATATCGCTAACTTCTGTATTTGACCCGTATGTAACAGTAACAAGTGTATTAGTAAATGAATTTAACGAAGCATCAGGGCTTCAAATGTCATCATTATTTTTTCTGGCACTTTTACTTTTCATATTAAATTTTTTAACACTGATTGCTGCAAAAATGTATATATCAAGGAGCAGATAAATGAATTACAGGTTTTTACGAAGAATAAAAGGTTATATAATGCTTTCTCTTTCTGCACTTGCTGCAATTATCGGAGTAGTTTTACTTTTTGCTATACTTTATAAAGTTATCCAGACAGGTATGGCAGGTTTAAATCTTGCACTATTTACAGAAGATTCTGCACCTGCATGGCTTGAAGGAGAAGGCGGTATGCGCCATGCTTTTGTAGGACAGATAGTTTTAACAATTGCTGCATCTATCATTGGTATACCAATAGGAATACTTGGCGGTATATATCTTTCAGAATATGGCAGCAGCTCAAAACTTGGCAGGTTTATAAGCAGTTTAGCAGATGTAAGTGTAAGTATCCCGACAATTATTATAGGCACATTTATATATTCCCTTCTTGTTAAACCACTAGGCACATTTAATGGGTGGGCAGGGGCTGTTGCACTTGCTGTTATTTTGATACCTGTAATTATGCGAACAACAGAAGAATCATTAAAGCTTATTCCATGGCAGTTAAGGGAAGCAGCACTTGCTCTTGGCACACCTTATTATAAGGTAATAAAAGATATTATTTTAAAAAGTGCATTAACAGGTATATTTACAGGAGTATCACTTGCTATTGCAAGGGTAGCAGGGGAGACTGCACCGCTTTTATTTACATCGTTTAACAATAATTATTTATCATTTAATATGAATGAGCCTATGCCTTCATTAACTGTAACAATCTTTCAGTATGCAGGTTCACCTTATGACAGCTGGATAATTTCTGCATGGGCTTCTGCTTTGGTGATTACTGTTTTTATACTTCTTACAAATATTATATTAAAATACATTATGAAAAAAAGGAGTTTTTAATGGAAAACCAGTCTTTTGAAAAAGAAATAGAAGTAAATAACTTATCATTTTTTTATGGTGAAAAACTTGCAGTAAAAAATGTATCATTAGATATAGAAAAAAATAAGATTACCGCATTAATAGGGCCATCAGGCTGTGGTAAAACTACACTGCTTCGCTGTTTTAACAGAATGCACGATTTATATAAAGGCAACAGATATGAAGGAAGCATAATCTTTAAAGATGAAAATATACTTGATAAAAATACAGATATGACAAATTTAAGAGCCGAAATCGGTATGGTATTTCAAAAGCCTACACCTTTTCCAATGAGTATATTTGACAATATTGCTTATGGTTTAAGGTTAAGGGGTATAAAAAATAAAACTGAACTTCAAGACAGAGTAGAAAGTGCATTAAAAAAAGCAGCTATATGGAATGAAGTTTCAGACAGGCTTTCAACTTCTGCCATGGGGCTTTCAGGTGGTCAGCAGCAAAGGCTTTCAATTGCAAGGACACTTGCACCAGAGCCAGATGTAATACTCTTTGATGAACCAACAAGTGCATTAGACCCAATTTCTACTAAAAAAATAGAAGAGCTTATGCAGGAGCTTCGGGGCAATATTACTATGCTTATAGTAACTCATAATATGCAGCAGGCAGCAAGGATTTCTGATAGAACAGCATTTATGTATATGGGAGAATTAATAGAAGAAGGTCCTACTGATAAAATGTTTACAAACCCAGAAAAACAGATGACAGAAGAATATATTACAGGGAAATTTGGTTAATATATATTAAGTGATAAATTTTTAATTAAGGAGAAAAATATGTATTTAAACAGTGCAGAATATAAAGAACTTAAATCTATGGTTGCATATATTTGCAGCATAACACAAGAGATGGCACAAAACAGTTTTGATGCTTATATTAATAAAGACATAAAAAAAGCACAGTATATAAGGGAAAGAGACAAGGAACTTGATAGTTATAGTCTTAAAATGGACGAGCTTTCTGGTAAAATTATAGCTTTATACTGGCCCCGTGGCAGTGATATGCGGTATGTTTTATCTACTATTAAAACATCATCAGATTTTGAAAGGATAGGAGACCACTGCAAAAAAATTGGCAAGCAGATAGTAAAGCTTCAAGGAAGTAATTTTATTTTTGAGATGTCTTCTATAAAAGAGCTTTTTGAGAATGTTATTTTATCGGTTTCTTCATCATGTGATGCTTATTACAGGCTTGATGTTGATAAGGCTTCTGAAATAATTAATAATGATACAAAAATAGATATCTTGAAAAGTGCAGCAATAAAAGATATAATACAATTTATGAGCGGGTGCAGCAGTGAAACTGGTGAGGCAGTTGTATCAGATTTAAAAACCGGTATTAACTTAATTAATATAGCAAGGCGGCTGGAAAGAATGGCAGACCATGCAACAAATATTGCAGAAGCTGTATATTATATAGTCAAAGGCAGCCATGAATTAAAGGAAAGTGTAAATGAGGAATGTGCTTCTAATTGAAGATGATTTAGATATATCAGAACTTATTGCATATAATCTGCAAAAGGCTGGGTTTAAAGTTCATGCAGCAGATAATGCTAATGACGGGCTTATTATTTTAGATGAAGTGGCTTGTGATATTATACTTTTAGATTTAATGCTTCCCGGCCTTAAAGGTATGGATTTTTTAAAGATTATTCGCAGCAAGGAAAATACAGCGAATATTCCTGTAATTATTATTTCTGCAAAAAATACGGAGCATGATATAATATCTGGTTTAAATACTGGTGCAGATGATTATCTTCCAAAGCCTTTTAGCATGGAAATGCTTACTGCAAAAATAAATACAATTTTGCGCAGAGGTTCAGCTATTACAGGCAGGTCATCAAGTATTATAGAGCATAAGGGTGTAAAAATAGATGATGCAAACCATAAAGTTTATATAGATGGGCTGGAAGTAAAATTAACCTATAAAGAGTATGAGCTTTTAAGGCTGTTTTTATTAAACCCTGATACTATATTTTCTCGGGACAGGCTTTTAAATTCAATATGGGGTTATGACAGCCAGTCATATACAAGAACAGTAGATGCACATATTGCATCTTTAAGAAAAAAACTGCTAAATTATGGTGATATGATAAAATCAGTATCAAAAACAGGATATGGGCTTCAATGATAAAATATTTCTTTAAAATATTTTTAAAAATATTTCTTCCATTTGTTATAGTTTTTTCTACTTATATTTTTGTAAGTTATAATACTGCTGTTAAAAATGCAGAGATAAGCTATAAAAGTATACTAAAAACATACTGGCATCTTGCAGCAGGCTATCAAGGCAGTAATATGGCAGAAAATATTGAATATTTTAAAAAAGCTGGCAGCAGCAGTGATATTCGCATAACTTTAATAGATATGCAGGGTAATGTTCTTTTTGATTCATCAGTTGATAATAAAAGTCTTTCTTCTCTTGATAACCATTTAACGAGAAAAGAGGTAGAAAATGCAGTAAATGGCAGGGAATATTATGATATTAGAAAAAGTGCTACAACTGGTAAATATTCTATATATTATGCTGCACCTTATAAGGATAAATATATTTTAAGACTGGTATCTGACGGCAGTATTTTTCATAATATATATAATAAAGCCAAGTCAGATGTTATTTTATTTTTTATTACTTTTTCATGTTTTTTAATAATAGTATCTCTTTATATTACTTACAGACTTCTTCTGCCTGTGATAGCTTTATCTCGTGTTGCAAAGGCAATAAGTGAAAATCAGGCAAATTTTATTATGCCTAAAATATCAGATAAAGTGCTTGGAGATGCTGCTGCATTAATTTATAATATTAACAGGCAGCTTTTAAGTGAAAAAGAAGCTCTTGATATGGAAAGGCATATACTATCAAATATTATTAATCATATTGATGAGGCAGTCATATTATTTAACAGTGATAATATTATCGTCAAATCAAATTTTCAAGCATGTCATTTTTTCAGCAATTCTGTGAAGGAAGGTATAAACCCGGTTACAGAAAGTGTAGATTATGAAAAAGCTGCATTTTTTGATAATCTGCTTCATCAGGAAAAGGGCACAATAAAAAGTATATTATGTGAGCATGTTTTTGAAATATATGTAAGAAATATGCAGAAATACAGGCTTGTAGTTATAAGAGATATTACAGCCAGTGCAGACTATAATGATTTTAAGGCAGAATTAACAGCCAATATAGCTCATGAGATAAAAACACCTATTGCAATAATTATGGGTGCTGCTGAAACTTTGCTTGCTGATGATAATATGCCGGTAGATTTATCTAAAAAATTTCTTAATAAAATATATGCAGGTTCATCACGGCTGAATAATATAATCAACCAGACATTAGAATTATACAGAGTAGAAAATACTGGAGTATATATTGAAGAACAGGCAGATATGGCACATATTATATCAAATATTATTCTGCATGATACAAATAAAGCAGTTCGCTATAACAATAAAACTAAACGTAAATATAATATAGACAGCTTTCATGTGGAGATGATATTAACTAACCTTATAAATAATGCAGTAAAATATTCTGGCGGCGATATAATAGATGTATCAATATATGAAGAAAATTCATCACTTATCATAGAAGTCGCAGATATGGGACCACAAATTGCAGAAAAAGAGCGAAGCAGAATATTTGAAAGGTTTTATACAGTCTCAAAATCTCGTAAAAATTCAGGCTTTGGACTTGGTCTTTCCATTGTAAAGCATATTGCCTTTATGTATAGCGGCAGTGCAAAAGTATACCCAAATAATAATAACGGCAATACTTTTAAAATAAAACTTTATGAACGAAAATAGTTTTACAAAAATTTTACAAATATTTAGACAATTTTAAATACTGCTGTGGCATATAGTTTTCATAAGGGGTTCGCCCCATAAAAAATTAGGAGAACTATATGAAGAAAATAATAATAACATTATTATCACTAGTAATTGCTGTTCCAGCAATCTCAGCAGAAACATTAAACGGTGCAGGTGCATCATTTCCTTATCCAGTATATTCAAGCTGGGCATATTCCTATGAAAAAGAAACAGGTGTTAAAGTAAACTATCAGTCTATTGGTTCAGGCGGTGGCATAAAACAGATTACAGCAGGCACAGTTGATTTTGGTGCCAGTGATGACCCATTATCTCAGGCTGATTTAGATAAAAACAACCTTATGCAGTTTCCAGCAATCACTGGTGGAATAGTTGTAATAGTAAATGTTAAAGGTTTAAATAAACAAAAAATCACCCTTAACGGCAGTATCTTAGCAGATATTTTCATGGGTAAAATTACAATGTGGAATGATGCAGCAATAGTGGCATTAAATAAAGGATTAAAATTACCAGCAGCAAAAATCACAGTTGTTCGCAGGTCAGACAGCTCAGGTACAACAGCAGTATTTACTAAATATCTTTCAGAATGTTCAGAAACATGGGCAAAAGAAATAGGCAGCGGTAAATCAGTAAACTGGAAAACAGGTCTTGGAGCAAAAGGAAATGATGGAGTGTCAAACATGGTTCGCCAGACTAATAACTCTATCGGCTACACAGAATATACATATGCAGAACAGGCTAAACTTGATTACACAAATTTAGTAAATAAAGCTGGAAAAGTAGTAACTGCAAATTTAGAAAGCTTTGCAAAAGCAGTTTCATCAGTAGACTGGCACAAAAACCCATCTTATGCAGTATCTCTAACTAATAGTGCAGATGAGCAGGCATGGCCAATTGCAGCAGCATCATTTATATTAGTTCGTAAAGATAAACCAGAAGCAGCAGCAAATGTTATGAAATTTTTTAAATACAGTTTTGAAAAAGGTGATAAGGCAGCTCAATATTTAAAATATGTTCCACTTTCTAATAATATTAAAACTGAAATTCTTGGGAAAATAAAATAATATTATCTCACAAAAGGAAACTCCCTAATCCTTTTCATACTTATAGTGCAAGCCAGAGTGTATACTCTGGTTTTTTATATTATAAAAAGATAAGTATAAACATTGCAGTATTTAGAGATATATATGGTAAATCAAAAAGATAATAAGATATGAACTAGAAATGGATTTTAAGCAAAAAAAAATCGGGGTATATATACCCCGATAATTTATTTTTTAGTGCTTACTCTTTCAATATATGAAGCATCGCGAGTATCAATTTTTAATACATCGCCTTCGTTAATAAATAATGGAACTTGGATTTTACCGCCAGTGATAACTGTTGCACCTTTTGAGCCGCCTGTTACAGTATCGCCTTTAACACCCGGTTCACATTCAGTAACTTCTAACTCTACAAAGTTAGGCAGTGTAACACCTATTGGTTTACCATTAAAAAACTGCACTGCAACATCTAATGATTCTGGCATAAATAAGTATGAATCACCAACACAGTCATCATCAAGATGAACCTGCTCATAGCTTTCTTGGTCCATAAAAATATATTCAGTGCCATCATGGTAAAGATATTGCATTCTTTTTTCTTCAAAATCAGGTTCTTTTAATTTTTCACCTGAATCATAAGTTCTTTCAAGCACTCTGCCTGATATTAAGTTTTTAATTTTAGTGCGAACTGTGGCTCCACCCCTGCCGCATTTAATGTGCTGCCATTCTATTACAGCGTATGGCTCACCATCAACTTCAATTTTAGAGCCTCTTTTAAATTGGTTTGGAGTAATTGGCATATTTTCCTCTATTTCATAAATTTTTTCAGAGTATATCATTATTTTTCATAAATTGCAAGCAAAAGCAGTATAATATATTTTACAGAGTAATAAATGTATAAAATATAAATTAATCAGTCTGATTAATCCAGACTGATTAATTATATTATATTATATGATAATATTTGAAGTTTATTTATAATTCATTACATTGTCCAGTAATAAATGAATCAGAAACATATTTGCACATATTTTTTAGCAGTGGCTTATATATTTCCATTAATTGTTTATATGCTTTATTATCAAAAATAAATACATAATCACCATTAAATTCAGCGCGGATAGGTATAGTGTTAACAAAATATTTAAATGTATTAATCTGTTGTTTCAACTCATTTTTATAAGCCGTATCAATTTGTTCTAGTAAAAAAATACTATAATATAGATATTCTAAATATATTTCATAATATATACTGCTGTTCGGGTTTTTGTTAATAATGAAGTTATTATAATAATGAAAAAGTTGTTCAGCAACAGTATCTGTATTAAGATATACCATATCATTAATGCTGTAAAATATTTCATCTAAATAATTATCGCTTAATAATCCTTTATTTATAAAGTTTTCTTTACTATTAACTTTATTTATTATTTTTATATACTGCGGATTATCTGGTTTTATTATTGATGCTTCCTTTTTTTGGGCTTCTATTTTTGCTTGTTTTTCAGCTTCTTCTTTTTCTTTTTCGGCTTTCTGTTTTTCTTTATTTCTTTTATCTATAATGCTTTGAGGTGCTTGCCAAGTAGTATATCCCTTATGAAAAGCATCATTCATAATCATATCAGTAACATAATCTACAATTTCATTCCATTCATTTATATTTTTATCATTGTTTAATTTAAAATATGCTTGGTTATTTTGTATGATAACAGGAAGTTGATTTATGTGATATGTAAATCCATAAATTTCATTATCATAAATATACTGGAATGACTTGTTTAATTTTTGTAACGACATTATTAATAAAGAAACATTATTAACAGAAACAAGTCCAGAGTTTGTTTTACTTGATTTAAACGATTTTTTTACAATATCAAATATTTTATCTTCATTACTATTAATATGCTTGTTTGCATTTTGCAAAGCATTATTTACATATTTATTCCAAGTATTAGAATTTGGTAAATATACTTGAGAGTATGCATTATATGGTAAATATAATAAAAATAATAAGAAAATATTTAAAAGATATTTTGTCATTATCTTAATCCATAAACTTCAACATAAAACTGTCCTTTTTCTGCTTTTTCTACAGTATATGTAATTGGATATTGCTGTTGATTGTTTTCATATTTTATATTTAAGTTAGCTTTGCAAGAGTGTGAACCTGTATCTTTGTTTGTTTCTGCAGTTCTAATTGTATCAATATCTAATTTTAATTTTTTAGTATCAACTTGTTTTCCTAAGACATTTAATTGTCTTTGCAGCTCACTTGATGATAAATCAATGACTGTTTTTATAACTTCACTGTTATCACAACCTGGTGCCATTTTATTGCAGCCAGATATTATTATAATAGTAGTTAATAATGATAGTATAAGTATTTTTTTCATATTAAATGACTCCTTTTTTTAGTTTTCAAATGCACTTTCAGGTAATGACCAGTTTTGCTTTGCCATATTAATTTTATAATCTTCTTTATCAATTATTTTATATCCAAGTTTAATATAATTTAATGCAGTCATTTTATTTCCCTTAATTCCTAAGAATATATTAAGCCCAAACATGCCAAATTGAACTATATACATTAAAAATTCCAGTGCGGAATAATAGTAAAATTCTGTAAATACTGTAAGAGTAATATTAATAGCTTCTAGTATAAGCATAATTACCCCCAATAAATATAATTTTCTAAGAAATAATGGTATACCAAAAAAAGATGAAAATAAGAATAGTATCCAGCTGAAACCTGCTTTTACTGTTGCAGTTTCACCTGTTATACTGTTTTTGAATGTTATTTTATTCATAACATACCTCCAAAAAATTTTGTTTATTATATCATGGGGGGGGGATTGTCAAGTTATTTTTTCTATTTTTTTAAAATTTATATAATATATTGATATATAATACTTTTTATTAATAAATATACCGCTTGTATATAAAATAAATTATAAATAAATTGACAAAAACAAAAACAGATATAAAACCAAATAATGAATAGATAAAAAACACTTGAAAAAAAATATACTAGCATATATAAATAAAGTTTAGAATATATAATAAAAATAAGAGTGTTAGACTCTTTTTTATGTTTTTTATGTGATATAATGCACATAGTCATTAATATTAAAATATTAAAAAATATATAACGAGGATTAATTTATGCCTTCATATTTACTAGAAATAGGCTGCGAAGAAATACCAGCAGCATTTATTCCAACATCTGCAAAATATCTGCTTGATGAGTGGACAAAAAGGCTTTCAGCTTTAAACTTATCATTTTCATCAATAGAGTCTGGCGGCACTCCACGGAGACTTTATGTAAATATAGAAGGTCTGCCTGTTTCTCAGGCTGATAAAACTGAAATAATTATGGGTCCACCTGCTGCTATTGCCTTTAACAGTGATGGTTCTTTGACAGAAGCTGCTAAAAAGTTTGCTTTATCTAAGGGAATAGAAGAATCTACCCTAAAAAAAGTAACTACCCAAAAAGGCGATTATTTACAGGGTGAGAAAAAAACAGGTGGAGCACAAACTGCTGATTTACTTCTTAAAACTGCACCTGAAATAATAAAAAGCATACCATTTCCAAAATCTATGAAATGGGGTGATAATGATTTTAGGTTTGTTCGTCCTATTCACTGGTTTTTATCTGTATATGATGAAAAGGCACTTGTTTTTGAGACTGATGGTATTACTGCATCAAATATTACATATGGACACAGGTTTTTAGCACCAGATAAAATAGAAGTAAAAAATGCAGCAGAATATAAAGAAAAACTTGAAAAAGCTTATGTTTATGTAGATACAGCTGCAAGAAGGGAGATTATTCTTTCTCAAATAAAAGATATAGAAGCAAAAGAAAATATTACTGTTCAAACTGATGAAGGTCTTTTAAACACTGTATCTGATTTAGTGGAATACCCTTATGCAATTCTTGGTTCTTTTGAAGAATCTTTTTTAACTCTGCCAGAAGAAGTGCTTATTACTTCTATGAAAATACATCAAAAATATTTTCCAGTTAGAGCAGGTGATGGCAGACTGCTTAATAAATTTATAGGTATTGCAAATATTAAATCCCCTAATGGAGACAGCACCATAAGGCAGGGTTATGAAAGAGTGCTTCGTGCAAGGCTTAATGATGCTTTATTCTTTTTTAATAATGATAAAAAAGTTAAGCTGGAAGAAAGAGCAGAACAGCTTAAAAAAGTTGTTTACCAAGAAAAGCTTGGCACAAGTTATGAAAAAATGGAAAGGTTTAGGGCTATTGCTGTATATTTGGCAGAAAAACTATGCAGCGATAAAAAAGAAAGTGTAGAAAAAACAGCATATCTCTGCAAAGCTGACCTTTTAAGTGAAATGGTGTATGAATTTCCAGAACTTCAAGGAGTAATGGGTTATTATTATGCTAAAAATGAAGGGTTAGATGATGATATCGCCCGCGGTATTATGGAACACTATCTGCCTAAATTTGCTGGTGATATTTTACCAGAAACAGAAGAGGGCAGGCTTACTTCTATTGCTGATAAGATAGATACTATCTCAGGAGTTTTTGCTGCTGGTATGAAACCAACAGGTAATTTAGACCCTTATGGGCTTAGAAGAAGTGCCATTGGTATTATTGCCATTATTGAGCAGGCTGGATACAGAATAGAATTAAAAGATATAATAAATATTACTCTTGATAAATTAAGCACTCGCCTTGCTTTTGATAAAGAAACAGTAATGAAAGAAATATTATCATTTATCAATTTAAGATATAAACAGATACTAGTATCAAAAGAGATTGTAGCCCCAGATGTATTTGATGCAGTTTGTGATAAATCAAGCGATATATTAAAAACATTAAATCTTGCAAAAGTATTAACTAATGCAAGAGCCACAGATGATTTCCAGACTATTGCTCAGGCATTTAAGCGGATTAATAATATATTAAAGAAAAATAACTGGGAAAAAGAAGAATTTTCTGATGAGCTTTTACAAACTGATGAAGAAAAAGCTCTCGGAAGCCTTATAAGAAGCCAGAATATGCAGGCACTTTTAGATGAAGAAAAAAACTATGCAACACTTGATGAGCTTATGAAGTTTGCACCTGCTGTTGACAGTTTTTTTGAAAAAGTAATGGTTATGGCAGAAGATGTAAAAATAAGGGAAAACAGGCTTGGTTTAATAGCATGTCTTAGAAAAGTATTTTTAATTATTGGTGATTTAGGAGCGATAGCTGCTAAATAATAAGTTTTAGCCTTAAAATGTTTGAGGTGAAGTATGAAACTGATAGATATTATTAACAAACGTTGTAATTGTAAAGTAACTCAGGTAATAGTCAAAAGCCCTATGGGTGAAAGAATTGCATACAGAGATATTCCTGTGGATAATTGTAATGAGTATAATCTTCATCTTATCACAGGTAATGTGGAGTTAGATATAAAATATTCATCAGATACAGAATTATCTGATGAGGCTGTCAGTTTACTTACAGATTTGATTGATGTATATGTGGAAAACAGAGCCACATGGGAAATAACTGAAAATGTTTCAAAAAGTCCAGATATATATGCTGGAAGAGCTACTCTTGATGAGATGGTGAAAGTTGCAACAAATGCACTTGTATATTCTGGTCTTTTTGATAAAGCTGCTGTAATGTTTTTCAATGAAAAACTTATGGAACTTCGTGGTATATATATGACAAGCATACCGCCTTACAGCGATGAGCAGGTAAAAGCTTTCAGGAATAAGCGAGTGCCTGTTAAAAAATCTATTATTAAACAGTTACAGGAGTATAATAAGCACCCAGATGATATAGAAAAACATTTGGAGTTAGAAGATAAAATTTTTCGTTCCATAGATAATATTAAATTAACTAATCCGCTTATTATTGTCCCAATGATGACTGGAAATAAGATATACGGTATATTAATAACATATTCTAACAGTAAATATACTGATACACATGTATATACAACTCGCTCAACAGCAAGGCTTTTAAATACAATGATGATGGCAGTAATTTCTAACCAGAAATATGAGTATACCACATCATTTTATAAAGAAATAGAATCTGAGATGCGCAGTAAGCAAAGTCTTGTTA
>CAMEZN010000014.1 GCA_945947845.1 uncultured Mucispirillum sp.
TATGTTGGATCTGTTGGCTTTAGAGTTATAGTGGCACATTCACTTGGTGCAATTTTATCAAGAGATTTTTCTGCTTCATGGATAAAAATGGCTAGACCTTGGTCTATGATTATATGGGCTTTTTTAACAGTAGGTATAGTTATTGGTGCATGGTGGGCATATGTAGAACTTGGCTGGGGCGGATACTGGGCATGGGACCCTGTTGAGAATGCTTCTCTTATGCCTTGGTTTACTGCTACTGCATTTTTACATTCTGCTTATGTTTATGAAAAAACAGGTAAACTAAAAGTATGGACATTTATCCTATTAATCATCACTTTTGAGCTTACTATTTTAGGAACATTTATCACAAGAAGTGGTTTAATTGATTCTGTGCATAGTTTTTCACCACACCCTATCGGTTACTACTTTTTAATATATATATTTATTTCTGCATTAGTATATATCATTACTCTTGTTTCTAACAAAGAATTTAAAGAACTTATCAAAAATGATGAAACAGATTTTAAATTCCTATCTAGAACTGGTTTAGTGCTTATATCTAACTGGCTGTTTTTAGCAATCTCATTAGCAATAGCATTTGGCACACTAACTCCAGTTTTTACTGGTGCAAATTATACTATTTCCTACTATAACAGAGCAACAGCACCATTTTTCATGTTTATTTTCTTAGCCAGCGGTTTTGGACTTTTAACTGGATTTAAAATATCAAATCTCACTAAATATAAAATAAGATTAATAATCTCTTTCTGTGCTGCAATTGCTGGTGTAGTTATTATGGCTCTTCTAGGCTACACTAATAAAATGTCATTAGCATTAAATTTTACAATATTCTTTTCAGCAGCAGCAGTTCTTATCCGCACTTTTACTTCCCTAAAAAGCGGCGGTTTAAAATCTATTTTACAAGCAAATAGATTTTATGGTGCAATGATTATACACATAGGGCTTGTTATTATTGCTTTTGGTATAGTTATGTCATCTTTTTATATGTTCAAAGGCGAATATAGTGTTAAACCAGACTTTGTATTAGATTATAATGGTTATGTTTTTCAAGTAGGTTCATATTCTAATTTACAGGAAAAAAACTATATTTCTGAGTTTGTGCCTATAAAAATATATAAAGATGATAAACTTGTTACAACTGCATATCCAGAAATTAGAACATATAACCGTAACTATGATGATAAATTCAGAGAAGTAGCATATTATTCACAATTTACTGGTGATTTATACTTTGCCTTATACTCTATCAACCCAAAAGATTCATCTATGGTTATACTTTTTATTCATCAGCCATTTGTATCATGGATTTGGGCTGGCTGTGTTATCATGGTATTTGGTGCATTTTTGGGTGCTTTTACATTTAAAAGAAAAGAAAATGACACTGATATAAATAAAAAAAGCTACCTAATAAAAGAAAATTAACTTTTTAATTTATAATTAAGTTTATTATAATTATTACCCCATTTATTACATAAATGGGGTTTTTATTTATAAAAATATATTTATAATAAACTCATATATTTTATGAAATACAAATATATATATTTTAGTTAATTAAATTACAATATATTATAATTTAGATAATATAATATCAAATATATGCTGATTTCATGTTTATAAATTTAATTATAAGATAGTAATTTTAAAATTCAAGAACACTGGATATAGTTTATAATCTTAATAAATAATAGCTTATGCAGATAATAATCATATTAATACTGCCAAATAAAAGCTGCCTGATAATAATATATTATTATAAACCTTATTTAATACTGAATATACTATAAATTATCATATTAAAGCAGCTTATAATATAAAGTAAATCTTAATATACACTTATATTCATTATATAAAAAGAATGAATTATAATATGTTTCTTATTTATAAGTTATAATCTTATCTTGATTATGTATAACTGCTGTATATCGTGATAAAATAGATAAAATAATTTCAATTATATTTCAGAATATTATAATTATATATTACTGCTATAAAATATATTAAAAAAATTAATACAGAATAAATATAAAAGAAAAAGCCTGAATATAAATTCAGGCTTTAATAAGATAAAATAAATTATAATCTTAGTAATATTATGCTAAACCATAATCAACAAGCAACTGTTCTCTACTTCTGTTAAATTCATTATTTGTTTTACTATCATTAACTTGTAAGAAGCCAACAATAGTGCCAATTCTTGAACCCATATCTTCAATAGATTTAATTACTTTACGAAGTTTCTGCTCAGTAATATCTTGAAATTCAAGAGATTCTAATATTTTAAATCCAAGTGATTCTGCTTCTGAAAGATTGCCTACTATTTTTTCATAAAGAGCCATAAATTCAGCTTCATGTTCTTTATTAGCAAGTTTTTTCAAAGCTGCAATATCTGAAATAAATGACTTGTAAAAATCAGCCATACTATCTGATGCTTCCATTAAGTTAATAGTAGCTTTTTCTGTATCGTCATTTACTCCTTCAAGCATAGATGTTACATTAGGCAGATTTTCCTTAGATTTTTCAAGCAGAGGGTCTATTTCATCAACTCTGTTTTTAGTATCTATGATAAGCCTTAAAAGCTCACCTATTTCACCTTTTATGTTTGTATCAATTTTACTGCCAGCTTCATCACCAGATATGATTTTACCAGCAATTCTTTTTAACTCTTTTATAGACACTTGAACAGATTCTCCATCAGTTGTTGGGTTTAAAGCAGGAGATTTATCATCACCTACTTCCGGTGTAAGCCTTTCTTCCTCTGGCTGTTCATCAACAGGGTGTGTAATAATTTCCACCATTGGAACAGCATCAGGGTCAACGACAGAAAGGTCTATGTCCACATCAGTATTTTTTTTTTCCTCTCTGTGCTTTTTATTAAGCTCCTCAGTTTCTGCTTCCCGTTTAGCCAGCTCTTTTGCTATTAAGCTGTCTAAATCGTTTTGCTCAACCTGAGATTCAGAGCCGATTTGAAAGATAGCATTACTTTGTTCTAGTGCATCTTTCAAGACATCATCATGCTCTTGCTGCGGCTTTCTTTTTTTTTTATTCAATTCTTCTGTTTCTGCTTCTCTCATAGCTAATTCTTTGGCTATTAAAGCATCAATATTATCTTCAATATCAGAATCTGCACTGCCAGTTTCTATGCCGTTAGATTCTTCTTCCTGTGCTGGTGTTATAACAGGTGCTGCAACACTATTTGCATCTGGAAGCATTGTATTTTCAGCAGGCTGCTCCTGAACTGGTGCTGCTGCAACTGCTGGTTCTGGTGCTGCTGCTGGTTCTGGTGCTGTAATAGGAGCCATTACTGTCTGTTTATTAGAACCAAGCATTTTTTTACGAAGTTCACTTTCACTGGCTTCACTTTCATTGATAACTCTATCAATATCTAAAAGCATAATCAGTCTTGAATCATATTTACAGATACCTAAAATATATTCCTGACCAATTGAACCAACTAATGGTGGAGTAGGTTCAACCATAGAACGTTTTATCCGCATAACCTCTGTTACTTCATCAACAACAAAGCCTATATTTTCATTATTAATGTTTACTACAATTATTCTGGTTGCTTTATCAAAATCATTTTTTGCAAGATTAAAGCGAACCCGTAAATCAATAACAGGAACTACTTTACCACGAAGGTTCATAACGCCTAAAATATATGATTCCATACGAGGAACAATTGTTATCTCAATAGACCTGATAATTGTATTAATTTTTAGAACATCAATTGCATATTCCTCATCACCAAGCTTAACTCCAACAAGCTGGATTTGGTCCATTTCTTCTGCATATTCGCTTCGTTCAACATCATCAAATAATTCTTCACTCATTAGCAAGCCTCTATAATTTAGCTATCATCTGGTCTCTGATATCGTCTATACAGCCGACTGTTTCACTGTCAGGAAAACGCAGATAATATGGTTTTAATAATTTTACACATTCACTTACCTTTTCATCATAAGGTAAAAATCCTAATTTTTCAATATCTATACTTAAATATTTCTTAACAACACTTTCAAAACCGTAAAATACATTTAATTCTCTTTTAAATTTGACCTGATTTAAAATCATACCCGGTCTAAATGCTGCAACGAAAGTTGTAATTGCTGCGGCTATATCTTTATCTATTTGAGCAGTTGCTTCTATAATTGATTCTACATTTGGGAAGTTCATACTCTTACTGCGGAGTTTTTTATTTATGTCCTCAAAATCCCATCTTTTAGAAAGAAAACGTTCAATATGGCGGTATATTGCAACTTTTAAAAACCCATAAGCATTTTCAATAGATGTTGGTTCACCGCTCATAACAACTATTTTTATATCAGCAACATTAAATAAATCAACCATATTAAAGCTGGTGCCTGCACCTAAATCTAAAATAGTGTAGTCATAATCCAACTCTTGTATGTTTGTAAGTATCTTAATTTTTTCAAACTTAGTAATGTGAGCCATGCCAAGCACATCACCTGAACCGCCGATAAAATCAACACCTGCTGGCGATTTTACAATAACATCTTTCAGCTCACTTCTTTCACGAATAAAATTATATAAGCCAATACCGGGCACTTTAAGCCCCACAAAGTTATGCAGGTTTGCTCCACCTAAATCTGCATCAACAAGTAATGTTCTATAACCTGCTGCACTTAAAGATAAAGCAAGACTTGATGAACAAAAACTTTTTCCTACTCCGCCTTTACCACTTGCGATTGATATTAACTTTGACATTATCAGCCCTTTAATAATTTATAAATATAAACACTTACATTTCCGTCTATTATATCTATACAATGTTATTTAAAGAAATACAAGAAATTTTTTAAATTTTTATATATATCAAATAATTTTTTTATTTCTGCACGGATTTTTTATATGTTTTATGCTCTTAATTTTTTTCAAACTCCTGCCATACTGGTTCCAGTTCTTTATTTACTCGTTTAAGCCTAAATCCAAAAACTATTGCAGAAATAATCATTATACTGCACCAAGTTATAACTGTAATATGTGGTGAAAAATGTTCTGTCATAATACCAGCAAAAAATGCGCCAAGCGGACCAAGCCCGTATATTCCTATTGAATAAAGGCTTGCAACTCTGCCCCGCATATCACTTCTTACTGCTGACTGCAAATATATATTTGTAGCAATTAGTGAAGATACAAGCCCAAAACCAGCAGGCACCATCATCACAAGAGAAAAATAGTAATCTGTGCTTACTGCAAAAATTATCATACATATACTGTGCAGTAAAACAAGTATAAATATTGCATTTGGAAGCCTTCGCATAGTAATAAATGTTGCAACTACAAATGCCCCAATCATAGCCCCAAGCCCATAAAAGCCCTGTAAAAACCCTAAAACCTGAGAGTTGCCATGCAGCACATCTTTTGCATAAATTGGAAGCATTACAGAATAAGAATATGAGAAAAACCCTACCACTATAAAAAATGCAAACATAGCCCGCATATAATATACATTTTTAGAATATTTAACAACTTCTACTATATCCTGCACTATACTTTGTTTTTTTGAAAACTTATTTTCTCTCTGCCTGAATTTAATAATAAATAATGCTGCAATAACAGGTATATAACTTGCAGCAGTGATTGCAAAACATAAAGCTTCACCTGCTAAATGGATTATAAATCCTGCAATTGTAGGACCTATAAGCCTTGAAAGATTAAATATAACAGAATGCAGTGCAATAGCACTTTTTAAATCAGAATTTTTATTGACCATTAAAATAAGCGATGCCTGTCTTGCAGGCATATCTATTGCAAATACAACACCTAAATAAAAACTTAAAAATAATATATGCCATAACTGCATTGTATTTGTGTAAAGCAATACAGCCATTATTAAAGCATGAAGCAAAGTTAATGTTTGAGTAGCAATTATCAGCTTACGAATATCATGCTTTTCCAGCCATGCACCTGCAATTAAGCCTACAATAAAAATTGGTGCATTTGATAAAAGTTCTACAAGACCTAGTAAAAAAGGTGATTCTGTAATACGGTATACAAGCCAAGATGTTGCAAGCTTCTGCACCCACATACCTGTTAGTGCTACTGACTGGCCAGCAATATATATTGAGAAATTTCGTGATTTAAGTGCATCAAAAATATGTATTACCATTTATTCTACCTAAAAAAATATGTCTAATTAGTATAATATACCTTATCAACACATAATAAGCAACAAGAATAATATTAAATTATAAGGAATAATTTATTAATTATAAAGCAGATTAATTTACTTTATGCCATATTTTGCATTACCGCTTTCATCACTGCCTTTATAGACCTTATATCGTTTTGCTATAAAGTATATAATAAAATATGTTAGAACAGCACAAATAAGACCAACAAAATGAGTGCCCACTATAAAAGGTATGAAAAGAGTTTTTCCTGCTTCAAAAAGTGATGAGAGAGTTACATTATCCCAGTCAAAAGTAAATGAACTATCCATTCCAAGAATTATAAGCCCTACTTTTGTTGTAAAAGCAAAGATAAATGGAATGGTTATAGGGTTTGTTATATAAACTCCTATCATTAAAGGATATATAGGAAGATTAAAATAACTTGATACAAAAAGGGCAATATATGTTTGAGTGCCTACATATGGGGAAATACCTATCAATGCACCAAAAGCAGAAGCTTTTGCCAGCACTCGTGGTGAAACATCAAGAGAAAGCATCATTTTCAGCTTTAATCTCATTCTGGCTATAAAACGAAGTCTTGATGTTTTATTTTTAAAAATTTTAAGCATCAACCACCTAGAAAAGATTTAAAGATGAAATTGTTTCTTTTAAAATATTTTTAAGGTTATTATCAGAAGCTGCAAAATTTACAGTTGCTTCTAAAAGACCTGATTTTGTGCCACAGTCAAACCTTTTCCCTTCAAATTCATAGCCATATACATCATAGTATGTGGCAGTGTATTTTAAGGCATCTGTAAGCTGTAATTCACCACCAGCACCTTTTTCTATTTTACTTAATGCACTTAATACTTCTGGTGTTAATATATATCTTCCAATAATTGCCATATTTGATGGTGGATTACTGGCTGGTTTTTCAACCATATCTTTAAGACGAGAAAATCTATCTGTAATTTTTTCTTTTATTTCCACTATGCCGTATTTTGATGTTTCATTTTTTGCAACAGGCATAAGAGAAATAACTGGGTGTTCTACTTTATCATAACATTCCATTAACTGCTTTGTTACTGGTTTTTTAGATAAGATAATATCATCAGGAAGAATAACTGCAAAAGGCTCATCTTTGACAATATCTTTAACACACATTATAGCATTTCCAAGCCCAAGCATATATTTTTGACGAACATAGATAATATCTACCATTTCACTTATACGTTTCATATCTTGCAAAATATCTTTTTTACCAGATATTTCAAGCTGATTATTAAGCTCTACATTAACATCAAAATGGTCTTCCAGAGCTTTTTTAGTGCGGCCTGTAATAAAAATGATTCTTTCAATACCAGAATCAATTGCTTCTTCCACTGCATACTGTATAAGAGGTTTATCAATTAATGTAATCATCTCTTTTGGTATTGCTTTTGTTGCAGGAAGCATACGAGTGCCAAAACCAGCAACAGGAAAAACAGCTGTTCTTATTTTCATAAAATCCTCAAATAATTTATTACTTCCACTAAAATATCATATAACTAATTATAGTCAATACTTAAAAGTTTTGATTTGTTTTTTTCTCCACAGTATGACTATGGATAAAATTTGCAAACCTATCATACCATGCAGAAGGCATAGAGACTGAAAGATGTCCAAAACTATAATCATTAACCAAATAACCAGATGCACCAGAAATAGATGTTACCCAAGGGTGAAAATTGCGAAGTAAAGGTTTTTCATCTATCTTTTTAAAAGAAAACTTACTAATCATAGGGATAAGATATGAAAGCGATTCTATATGCTTATCACCGCTTCCTCTGCCTATTGTTATAAGTTTATTTTCTGAAACAAAAGCTTCTATTCTTCTATTATTTGCAAAAAATACAAAATAATCTTTATTAAAAGTAGATACTAAATCAAAATCTGTTTCCCAGCAGCATATAGTTTCACTGCCTTGACCTATAATCATACTTGTGATAATAAAACTATCTTTATTATTAGAAAGCATATCATCAAAAGATGTATATTGAAGTTTCCCTACATGTTCTGGTGTATCATCATTTCTTAATACACTTCTTTTAAAAAGAAGAAGGTCTATAAAAGTGCCGGCTGATAATTCTGGGTAAGATGTTTCCATATTTTTTTTAAACCCCATCATTTTAAACCGTGAAAAAATATTTCTTTTAAAAAGATATACTCTATCTTCCCTTTCCATCTCGCCTTGGATTTCTGTTGTAAAACAAATATTTACACCTGATAAAAAATAAAATACTCTTTCAGAATGACTTGCTGGAATATCAGAAGAATATGCAAACTGGACATTTACTCCATACATTTTCATTTCCATAGCAGCAAGCCGCATATTAACTGATGGATTTACTATTAAAATATTAGCCATAAACTTTCACTTCCCTGTAAAAAGAATCTCGTTCCACCGCTACCATTCCAGCAGACTTAACCATAAATATAAGTTGTTCTGCTGTCATTGCCTCATCTGTATTTTTACCAGCTGCATAAGCTATATTTTCTTTTACTATTGTTCCGTCTAAATCATCTGCACCAGCACGGAGAGCTATTTGAGCTGTCTTATGACCAAGCATTACCCAGTATGATTTTATATGTGGTATATTTTCAAGGACAATCCTTGCACAAGCAGTAGTTTTTATATCCTCAATACCTGTTGCATGGAACTTGCCATGTAAAAATGTATCATCTGGTTGAAATGAAAGTGGAATAAATGCAGAAAAACCTGTCAAACCCCTGCTTAATGATTTTTCCTGTAATTCTCTTAATAAAAGAAGATGCTGAAATTTATCTTCATCATTTTCTAAGTGGCCGTATAACATTGTAGCATTTGTTGTAAGACCAGTATTATGAGCAGTTTCATGTATTTCAAGCCATCTGCTTGCAGGAATTTTCTCTGGACAAATCTGACGCCTTACATGGTCTGCAAATATTTCTGCTCCACCACCCGGCATCATTTCTACACCTGCTTTTTTTAATGCTTGTAAAACTTCTGCAATACTTTTCCGCGATATACGAGAAAAATAATCTATTTCCACAGCAGAAAATGCCTTTATTGTCTTTTCTGGAAAGTTTGTTTTTAAAGCATGCACCATATCCACATAATACTCAAATGGATAATCTGGGTGCAAACCGCCAACAATATGTATCTCTCTTGCGTCCTGCCCTTTTTGTGCAACATACTTCACTGCATCATCTGGGGTCATATTATAAGAGCCATCTTCATTTTTATTTTTAGCAAAAGCACAAAACTTACAATGGCTTACACATATATTTGTATAATTTAAATGCAGATTGCGGACAAAAAATACTTTTTTGCCCCATTTTGACTGCCTTATCTTATCAGCTTTTTCTAAAAGACTGTGAAATTCTAACTGAAATGGATTTTCCATATATCTCCCTGCAATAATGACTTTTCTTTTAAGACTATTATTATATCATATTGTAAAAACTATTGCAAAGTAAAAAATTTATACTATACATTTATTTTAAAATAAATAAAACTGCTCTATAATAAACAGAGCAGTTTATCAATTTATCGCATTAATGCCCCATGAGTAAATACCCAGTCATTTTCTTCTGCTGGTGAATGACAATCAATACATTCTTGAACAAAGTCTTTATTTTTGCCATAAGGTTTACGGTCGCTTCCTACCCATCTAGCCCAGCCCCAGCCTGTGCCATTTGAAGCAAACTTCTTACTATCTTTATACATAAATTCAGCTATCAAAAATTTATCAGGCACTATTGCATCTGGCCACAATTCTTCTTCTTTTGCACTCCATGCAACTTTACCTATAATAGAACCGTCTGGCCATGGGTTTGTTTTACCTGCACGAGCAGCTTTCACTGCTATATCATTACCAAGAATTACTCTAATACTATCCCTGTCTTTCCTATAAGATACAGAAATAACTGACCAGTTTTCAAAGCCTTCTGGTATTTTCAAACCATTAAGTGCAGGGCTTACAGGTTTTTCTTTTTTCTTTTCTGATGCTGCACCTGTAAATACCATTGTGATGACAAAACATATTGATAAAAATGTAATTAAAAATTTTTTCATATATAACCTCCTTTATGAAAAAATTATTAGTTACCTTTACACAATATTATACTGTAATTTTAAAAAAATGTTATATACCACCTAATAACTATAAAATAGTATCTATCATTTTATTTACTGTCAATACTAAAATCTTAAATATTATTATTTTCTTGATAATTAAGAGTTTTATGCTATAATCAACTAAAATTTTAAAAGGACATATTATGAAAAAAATTATATTACTTACTACTTTGCTGATTTCCTTATTATTTGGCTGTTCCAAAACAGGTGAAGAATATTTTTCAGAAGCAGCAAATCTTTATAAAAATAAAAAATATGATGAAGCTATCCTTTTGTATAAAAAAGCATGTGAAAAAGAAAACTTGAAAGGCTGTATGTTTTTAGCTGAAATTTATAAAAAAGGAAAAGTTGTTCCAGCTGATAATAATACTGCTGATTCCTACTATAAAAAATCATTTATATTAGCAGATAAATACTGCATAAATAACAATCAAAATGCCTGCAAAACTCTTAGTTTCTTATATGAAAATGGCTTTGGAGTTGATAAAGATTTAGATAAGGCAGATAATGCTGCATTAAAAGCATGTAATTTAGGCGACGGAACAGCATGTTTTTATTTAGCAAGAGTTAATGCTGATAATATTACAAAGTTTATAGATTTATCTGATAAAGCATGCCAAAATAATATGGCTTATGCCTGCCTTGTGCTTGGAAATACTTATATTACAGGATTTAATGAAAGCATGGCAGTAATGCAAAAGGATATAGAAAAAGGTATATCATACATTAAAAAAGCCTGCGAAATAAATAATGAAATATGTGCAAACCTTGCTGATATTTATATAAGTGGTGATGATATAGCACAAGACTATGAAACTGCTGTTACATTTTATGAAACAGCATTAAAATATTATGAAACATTATGTGATGAAAAAAATAATGATAGTCCAGCATGCAGAAGTATAGATATTATTAAATCAAAGTATTCTTTTGATAATAAAACTATTTATTAAATCCAATCATTCTTACTTCTGGTTCTAACTTTATGCCTGTTTTTTCATAAACAGTTTTTTGAATATGTAAAATAATATTATATATATCAGCACTGGAAGCATTATCTTCATTTAGTATAAAATTAGCATGCTTTATGCTGACAGCTGCACCGCCTGTGCGGTATCCTTTAAGCCCGCACTGCTCAATTAATGTGCCGGCATAATTTCCTTCTGGCCGCTTAAATACTGAGCCGCATGAAGGCTTATGAAGAGGCTGTTTTTCTTTCCTTTTTTCAAGTATTTCTTTTCTGATATTTAAAAGTTCTTCACTGTTTTTTCTGCTGTATAAAAACTCTGCCCAAAGGACAATATAACCTGTTGTTCCGGGGCTTAATCTATACCCATAGCCTATTTCTTCACTGCTTTTTATAATAATATTGCCGTATTTATCCATAAGAGCAGCTTTTATATTTGTATCCTTTATTTCCTGATTATATGCCCCTGCATTCATTTTTACTGCTCCGCCAACACTTCCGGGTATTCCAGCCATAGACTCCATACCAGCAAGACCTTGACTGCATGAGTAATATACTAAATCAGCTAAATTTATACCTGCACCGCATTTTAATATATTATTGCCGTAGTTTATGATATATCTGTTTAATTTTGCTGTGCATATAATAAGCCCATTATAGCCATCATCATTAACTAATAAATTTGAGCCGCCGCCTATAATTTCATAATCTAAATCACTGCTGTGTGCAAAATCAAGTGCCTGTTTTAAATCATCATTATTGTAACACATAGCAAAATATTTTGCACTGCCACCTGTTTTATAACTTGTATATTCTTTTAACGAAACATTTTTTTCTATCTTCATTTTTATTTATTAATAGTTGAACCCTG
>CAMEZN010000015.1 GCA_945947845.1 uncultured Mucispirillum sp.
TATGCCATTAAATCTACTGGATTACTTGCAATTATAAATACTCCATTAAATCCACTCGCCATTACTTGTTCTGTTATTTCTTTTACTATTTTTGTATTAGCTACTGCTAATTCTAATCTAGATTGTCCTGGTTTTTGTGGTAATCCAGCTGTTATAACAACTACTTGTGCCTCTTTACATTCTGAATAATCTCCTTCCAAACATCTTCTAAATCTTTTAAAATAATAGTAATAATACTGTCTATAATAGTCATTTCCAAAGGAGTAAGTTCTCTCACATGAAAAAGCGGAAGCCCCTGACCACCTAAAAGTTTATCTACAATTGGAAAAATAAGAGACGGGTTAATCTCTAATACAGCATTACCTTGTAAAGGTATCATGGATATAATATTAAAACTTGTTGGGTCTGGCAGAGACATAAGAAATTCGCCATAAGTCATCTGGTCAACACCTACAAGTGAAATATCTGTAATTGTTCTTAAAAAGCTTGATAAATTTGAGCTGAAATTTCTCGCAAATTTATCGTGAAGGTTTCTTATAGAACGAAGCTGTTCTTTTGAAACCCTGTCTGGCCTTCTAAAATCATATACAGAGATTTTTTTTGGGACAAAATCGGGTGTGTAATCATCAAAATCATCATCACCATCAATCCCGCCACCACCACCTGTCGGGTCATCTGAAACTGTGGATAACAGGGCATCAATTTCGTCCTGACTTAATATATCAGCCATTAATCACCTTTATACATGAGCTAATTTACTTCTAAACTAGACATTAATGTCATTATATTACAATTATTTTATATTATTAGTCAATTAAATATTTTATTTACCATTTTATTTAACATGATAAGCAATTCTTGCAGCTATTTCATCAAGCGGCACTATTTCATCTGCTATCCCTGCTTCTACTACTGCTCTTGGCATACCATAAACAATACATGATGGTTCATTTTGAGCAATAATTGTGCCCCCCATTTTTTTAAGATTAGTTAATCCTTTACAGCCATCACTTCCCATGCCTGTCATTATTACCCCTAAACATTCTTTACCATAAAGTTCTGCAATAGAATCTACCATTACATCAACACCCGGAATATTAAATACATTACTAGGCTCTGTTGAAAGCTCTGTATAAACAGACGGACCTACTTTTTTAAATTTTAAGTGATAACCGCCTTTTGCAATATATACTACATTTGGCTCTAATTTTTCTTTACCCTGAGCTTCCACAACTTCAACTTTTGATAAAGTATTAAGTCTTGCTGCAAGAGACTGTGTAAAGTTTGGCGGCATATGCTGAGTAACTACAACTGGAACTCCTAAATCAGCAGGCAGTAAAGGTATCACTCTTTGTAATGATTGTGGACCGCCAGTAGATGTGCCTAATGCAACAACTCTTTTTATACCTGTTTTATTTATAACAACCCTTTTTGAACCATCAATATTACCACTTTGTGCACTATGGGCAAATGGAGTGGCTACATGTGGAGTCTGGGAAGCAAATGTGCCAGAAAGCCTGTATGATGGTGTATGCTGCTGTGGCTGAGAAGTTGTCTGGTTAATTGTTGGAGTTGTAATTGTTGGAGCAGATGTGCTTGTTGAATGAGTTAAAAGCCTTACAACACTTTTATTTTTTGCAAATTTTCTAATTTTATCTTTTAATCCTCTTTCAATATCTGCTCCGCCAAATGATTGAGAATCTTTTGTCATAAAATCAACAGCACCTAAATCTAATGCTTTTAATGTAGCATCTGCCCCTTCTTTTGTAAGCGAGCTTACCATAATTACAGGTGTTGGATTATTTTTCATAATTAATTCTAAGGCTGTGATACCGTCCATTGTAGGCATCTCTATATCCATGGTGATAACATCTGGGTGGAATTGTTCTGCCATCTCCACACCTTCTTTACCGTTTTTAGCAAGCCCTACTACTTCAATATCTGGTTCTCCTGAAAGTAAAGATTCCAGTGCTTTTCTCATAAAAATAGAATCATCTACAATTAAGACCTTTATTTTATTCATAAATATCTTTTAGCCTCCTTTTTAACTTCTGCATAGCTGATGTATGAATCTGCGATACTCTTGATTCAGTAATGTCTAAAACTTCTGCTACTTCCTTCATAGTAAGCTCTTCATAATAATAAAGAGTAACTACTTGACGCTCTTTTTCAGAAAGCTTGTCAATTTCTTCTGCCATTCTTTCTGTAAGATTATTTTTCATTACCTCATCTTCAGGGGTTAAGCCTGTGCTTCTCACAAAATCTACAAGGCTTGTTTCATCGCCATCACCAACAGTTTCATCTAATGATAACATTTTTTTATTTTCTTGTAAACCCATAAGACGATATATATCTTCTTCATTATATTCTGTATTGTCTATAATTTCCTGAACTGTTGGTTTACGACCAAGCTTTCCTGCAAGCTCATTAACAGCTGCATCAAGAGCTTTAAGCCTTGTTCTAACATTTCTTGGCAGAAAATCAAGATTACGTAAAGAATCTAATATAGCACCTTTTATTCGCCTTTCTGCATAAGTGCTGAAACTAACATTACGGCTTTTATCAAACCTATCCATTGATTCTATCAGACCAATAGATGCTGCAGAAAAAAGGTCATCAACATCAACACTGTCTGGTAATGTGCCTTTAAGCCTGATTGTCCATGACTTTATTTTAGGCAGAAATTCTGCTACTATATTCTGCTTTTCTTCTTCACTAAACTTTTCCACCTAGTGCTCCTGTATTAAAGGATTTTCCAATAGTTTTTTAAAATTCTTGCAAGGCTGTTTGTTAATACTTTTACTACATAGTATACTATAAAAAACAGAATAATATCCCTTGCAAAATATGTTACTTTTAAGTCTGGCACCAAAAGTATTTTGAATAAAAAAGATGCCATCATAACAATTGAAGCGATTAATATAGGATAATATTTAAGAGATGTAATCATTTAAATACTCCTTTGAATAAATCATATACATTGGCACTTTTTTGCTTTTCCACAGGCGCTCCTATAAAGCGTCTTGCACAATCCTGTATATCTTTTGAAAATGCTGTTTTTGGGTCTAACACACTTACAGGTTTTTGAGCTCTTATTGCTTTACGAACATTTTTATCATCACGAAGATGACCTAATAATTTTAAGTCCATATTTAGAAATTTTGATGTAACATTTTTCAGGCTTGCAAAAACATTATCTGAATTTTGAATATCATCTACCCTGTTGAAAACAACATTTACAAGTTTAATATCATATGTCTGCTTAATAACTTTCATAAATGCATAAGCATCTGTTATAGCTGTTGGCTCTGGCTGAGTTACAACTATTATTGTATCAGAAATTGAACTAAACCTGACAACAGCATCAGAAATACCTGCACCAGTATCAAATATTATAAAATCATATCTGTCATCAAGAGTTATAAAAATATTAAATATTTTATCAAAATCTTCATCAGATAAATGAGCCAGCTCCATAAAACCGCTTGATGCAGGAAAAACATCAAAACCATAAATATCTTTCTTCAAAATATCATCAATAGTAGCTCTGCCTTCTAAATATTTCTTGATTGTTGCTGTTACTGATAAAGATAACATTATATCCACATTGGCAAGTCCTAAATCCGCATCAAATACAAGAACTTTCTTGCCAAGATTTGCCAGCTGACATGCAAAGTTAACTGTAAAATTAGTTTTACCAACACCACCCTTTCCACTGGATACAGAAATATAATGGCTGTTTCTGTTAGCTTCCCATGCTCTTCTTCTTAAAGTAAATGCCTGATCTGTCATTTGTCGCTCCATAAAGTAGGTATTTCCTGTAACATTCTCTTAGCAATTTTCCTGCCATCTGGTATCTCCATATCATCTGGCACATTTTGACCTGTTGTAACAAGCAGTAAGGGCAGCTTCTTTTTTACAGGAATATTTATAAGCGGTCCAAAATATTTTGTTTCGTCCAGCTTTGTAAAAATAAGATAGTCTGGCTCTAAAACCTCATATCTTTCAAATGTATCATAAAGCTCTATATGGTTAGATGCCATAGAGAGCACTAATGCTGTTGTAATGCGAGAATCTACTTTAAAAAATTCTCTAATCCCTGCTATCTGGCTTGTATCAAACTGCCCGCGGCCCATAGAGTCTATTAATACACAGTCATATTTATCTTTTACTTTTGTTATAACTCGCAGCAGCTCCTCTGGGCTTGTGGCTACATAAAGTGGAAGATTTACTATCTCCGCATATGTTTTTAACTGCTCAACAGCACCTATACGGAAATTATCAACGGTAATAAGACATACTTTCTTACCATATTTCAATGTCATAGCCGCTGCAATTTTTGCAATAGTTGTTGTTTTACCAACACCAGTAGGACCTGCAAGTGCTACTATTTTATTCATCATCACATCATAATAGCTTTTCTCAACAGGAATAAGCTCTGCAAGTTTATCAACAGCTATACTTTTTATCTGGGCAGATGTAGCTTCCTTGCCTTCAATCCTTGCTTCAATATCTTTTAACAGCCTGTATGATATTATATCATCTACACCGTTTTTAAGAAAAAGTGCATGGTAGTCTTTTAATTTTGCAGGCAGGTCTATCACTATATTATCAGATATATTGCTCTGCATATTAGCAAGCTGTTTTTTTATATCACCTATATCTTCAAGCAGATTTGTAAACTTATCAAGTCCTACTGCTTTAATTACAGCAGCCATTCTTTCTGCATTTAGCTCTGCCTGTGTTTTAGCCTGTTCCTGCTGTTTTTTTATTTCCTGCTCATCATCTTCTGCATATTTATGATGTTTTACATGCTTTTTAGGTGCTGGCTCTATGTATTCTTCTTCCTCTTCCGGCCTTGGCATATATGCAGCAGGGATTTCATCTTCTACCTTCGGCTGCCTTTTACGAACAGGCGGTGCATAAAAAGTTTCATCATCAGTTATGCCTGCTTCTGCCATTGCTTCTGCTAAATAATCATCATGCATATCATAAGTATTTTTATACTTCTGATGTGCATAAGGACCATACGATGCACTTTGTTCAGCCGCATTTTTTTTCACTGACTGTGCAGCAGGCTGCTGAGTTTCTGTATAAACTGGACGTTTTATCGGCTGTTTTTTTACTGTTTTAGCAGTATATGCAGAAGGATAATTCTCATACCCAAAACCACCACTGCTTTGAACAGACTGTTTCTGTTTATTAAGCGGAATACCATCATATTCAACAGCAGCCGTAACTTCTAATACAGGACGAGCAAACAAACCAAAATTATTGCTCTTCATTACTTTGCGTGTAGATAAAATTACTGCATCTGGACCTAAATCCTCTTTTATCATACGCAGTGCTTCTTTCATATCAGATACTTCATATTTTTTTATCTTCATATAAAGATAAAGCCCCTTTTATACAATACTTCAATATATCGTATAGTGTAATATATTAAGAAATGCAACAATTAGAAATGATTTTTATAAAATTTATTTTCCTTAAAAATATGCTTTTTTCATACTGCATATTTTATGATATCAAGCACACCTATGAATGTTTCTTTGTTTTTTTAAGCTGGAATAATCCATCTGTTGAATATATAATAAGCCCTGCCCATATTAATATAAATGTTATAAGCATATTTGCACTAAAATATTCATGATAAACAAATACACCAAGCAGAAATGCAATCGTTGGGGTTATATACTGCAAAATACCAAGTGTGCTTAAATGCAGAACTTTTGCACTATATGAAAAACCAAGAAGCGGCAAAGTTGTAACAATCCCGCCGCATACAAGAAGAAATGTAATAAATGAATCACCCCTTAATACTGCACTTTCACCTGTTGATATTAAATATAATACATATATAACAGAAGGCACCGATATAATTAATGTTTCCACAAAAAGGCCAGTAAGTGCACTTGCAGGCACAAGTTTTTTTATAATGCCGTATGTGCAGAATGTTATTGCAAAAAATAGTGCAATATATGGCACTTTGCCATACACTATAATCATATATACAACACCAGAAAAAGCCAAAAATACTGATAATTTCTGATACTTATTTAATGCCACTTTAAAAATTAAAGCCGATGCTGCTACATTTAAAAGCGGAGTTATATAGTTACCCATACTGCTTTCTAAAATCTTATCATGAGCTACTGCCCATATAAACAAACCCCAGTTGCCTGCTATTAAAATACTTGATAAAATTAATGGAAGTATATTCCTAGGATTTTTTAGAATATGTATTACTTCCCCAGCTTTTTTTGTAATAACTATTAATACTGCTGTAAAAACAAGACTCTATATAGCTCTATGTGCAACAACTTCTAATGGATTTACACTTGAAAGCTGGTGCCAGTATATAACTAATGCACCCCATATAAGAAATGAAAATAAAGCAACAATAAATGCAAATGTTTTTTTATCCATAAAAACAAATAACCTGTTTAATATATAATTAAATCAACTTTTGAATATTATTATAACTATTTATTATATTTAGCAAGTATTTTCTCTCTTCAAGATACCAGATTTGCCATAAATATTTTTAAAAAATACAGTTATAAATTTTAAAGTATTATTTATAACTACAAACAGTAAGACATATATAATTAATAATCCACTACCTACTTTCGCTTCATTTGTTTGATAAGCTCTTTATCTTCTTGTGATACTCTCTTTGATTCCCTTATCTTTTGCAGTGCCTTGTTATATGTAAAATTATCAAGACTGCTGTTTAAAAGATAAGACAATGTGTAATCTCTATATTTTACAAACATAACAGAAATAAGCCATGCCGCTGCCATTTGAGTGTAATACTTATCAAACTTTTCTGTTTCAAGTATCGTCCTTATATTATCCAGATATTCTTCTTGTAAAAAATTAAACAGCATAACTATCATAAATCTTGTTTCATATTCATTTTCAGAATATCTGTATCTCATTATAAAATCATATATAATTTTTAATTCATCATCTTTACATTTAAGTGTTGAAATTACAATATCACAGCCAGACCAGTCATATATTTCTGGCACATATTTTTCAAGATATATAAGTTTTTCTTCCAGTTTAAGTTTAGAAGAAAATATTACTATACCTTTCAATAAAAATTCTTCATGGGTTTCTATTTTATAATTTTCAATAAACTCTTTCACATCGTCTTTTATGATTTCTTTTGCCAGTTTTCTTATATACGGCACACGAACACCCGTTACATTTCTTGCCTCAGGTGATATTTTTGAAAAAAATGCAGCATTGTCTTCATCATAAGCAGACTGCATTTTATTTTTTATTTCATTTAAATCCATATTATAAGCCATAAAAAAAGCGGTATAAGCATAACCTATACCGCTTAATGTATTATATTATTTACCAAGCAGTTCCTTATAAACTTTGCCGCTTTCTTCTAAAATATTTGCATGCAGGCTGTTGCCGTGAGAATCCATTGTAACAATTACTGGAAAATCTTCCACATCAATAACCCAAAAAGCTTCCGGAGTTCCAAACTCTTCCATCATAAAAACTTTTTCTACTTTTTTAACTCTTGATGCAGTTAATGAACCAGAACCACCTATTGCATGCAGGTATACAGCACCATGTTCTTTTAATCCTGCAAGAGTTTTTGGACCCATACCGCCTTTGCCAATAACTGCACGAACTCCATATTCACCTATTACTGTGCTTTGGTATGGCTCCTCCCTTGATGAAGTTGTTGGCCCTGCTGATACAAATGACCACTCACCTTTTGAATCCTGTTTAACAACAGGCCCACAGTGATATATAACAGCATCTTTTAAATATTCTCTTATAAAATCCGGCTTTTCTTCCACCATTAATTTATGAGCAGCATCTCTTGCTGTAACTATTCTTCCTGAAAGTAATACAGAATCACCTACTTTTAATGATTTTATAGTTTCTTCTGATATTGGAGTAGTAATTTTAAGCATAAGTCACCTCGCCGTCTTTAATAGTCATCATTTTTCTTCTGTTTGCCCAGCACATGTAAGCAATTGACACATAAAATGTAGCAGGGTGGCGGTGCTGATAACCAATAAACACTTCAAGAGCAGTAGTTTTTCCACCAAATCCCATAGGACCTATGCCTAATTTATTTATGTCTTTTAATACATTTTCTTCCAAAGCTGCAATTTCTGGGTCAATATTTCTTTCACCCATTTTTCTAAAAAGCTGTTCTTTTGCAAGAATATGTGATAATGCCCTGTCTCCGCCTATACCAACACCTATAATACCAGGTGCACAACCCTGACCCTGAGCATTATATATAGCATCAATAATACATTTTCTAACACCTTTTAAATCTCTTCCTGCTCCAAGAGTAATATCAGGCAGCCTGTATTGAGTTCCGCAGTTTTCACAGCCGCCGCCTTTCTGCATAAAGCGAATACGAGTATAATCTTTATCCCATTGATGAAAATGGATATATGGTGCATTTGTGCCAGTATTATTACCGCTGTTTTTGCCTGTAACAGGGTCAACAGCATTTGGACGAAGATATTGTTTTGCAGTAGCTTCTTTTACTGCCTCCTGAATAGCTTCAATATAAACTTTTTCTTCCCCGCCAGCTTTATAGTCTACATAAAATATTAATGCACCAGTATCCTGACATATTGGGGTAGACTGCTGCCTTGCAAGCTTAATATTTTCAATAATTGTGTTTAAAGCATTTTTTGCAGGGCTGCCTTCATCTTCTTTTGCAGCAGCATCAACTATTGCTTTTTCCACATCAGCAGAAAGATTAGTTGATGATAAGCGAATCATTTCTAAAATCTGTGTTTTCAGCTCCATATATCCCTCTCTATATTTATTGCTTATTTTCATTAATTATAACACTAATTTATTATTTATTCAAGTATCTTTAATTATTTATACCCAAAATATCTTGTTTTATAACTTTTTATAAATATGTATTTTAAATTAGCTATCAATAAGTTCTTACACTTAAAAAAATTATTTTTATATTTTTTAATTTTTTATTAGACTATTTTAATAAGTTGGATTAATATGGTAGTTGCAATCGGAAGATATTTCTAAAATAAAATTGCATTATATTAAAAGTCTAAAAGGAGGCTTATGCTATGGAATTTAAAAGACCTAAAATCGCTCTTATTGGCGGCGGACAAATCGGCGGTGTAATGGCACAAATTATTGCTAAAAGGGAGCTTGGCGATGTTGTTATGCTTGATATCGTTGAAAATTTACCACAAGGTAAAACATTAGATATTTCTGAGGCTTCTAAAACTGACCATTTTGATGTTTCTGTTACAGGCACAAACGATTATAAAGATATTGAAGGTGCAGGAGTTGTTATCGTTACATCAGGTGTGCCTAGAAAACCGGGTATGAGCCGTGATGACCTTTTAGGCATTAACTCTGGTATTATAAAAACTGTTGGTGAAAATATTAAAAAATTCGCTCCAGATGCTTATGTTATTGTTATTTCTAACCCACTTGATGCAATGGTTACTCTTATGCGCCAAGTTACAGGTTTCCCTGCAAACAGAGTATTAGGACAAGCTGGTGTTCTTGATTCTTCTCGTTTTGCTTCATTTATTGCTTGGGAATTAGGTGTATCTGTTAAAGATGTTAGTGCATTAGTTTTAGGCGGCCATGGAGATACTATGGTTCCACTTGTTAGATATGCAAATGTTGCAGGTATCCCTGCTCTTGAACTTTTTGAACGTAAATACGGCAGTAAAGAAAAAGCAAAAGAAGTTATGGATAAAATAGTAGAAAGAACAGCAAAAGCTGGCGGCGAAGTTGTTGCATTATTAAAAACTGGCTCTGCTTTCTATTCTCCTGCTGCCTCAGCTATTGAAATGGCAGAAGCTATCATCAAAGACCAAAAAAGAGTATTAGCAGTTTGTGCATACCTTGATGGAGAGTATGGTGTTAAAGGCTATTATGTTGGTGTTCCAGCAGTTCTTGGCGGTAAAGGTGTTGAAAAAGTTGTAGAATTAACTTTAAATGCAGAAGAACAAGCTCTTTTTGATAACTCTGTTAATGCTGTTAAAACATTAATTGAAGATATGAAAAAATTAAACTTATTATAATATTATTATACAGCTGTCTGAAAAGGCAGCTGTTTTTTTATACCTAATAAATATAAGCCTTAATCAGCAAGGCAAACCCAAATATTATTGTAAATGCAAAATAAATAAGAGCAGTAATAAATCTTTTTTTAAATACACTTTTCCCCTTATATATAAAACATACAGCAGCCAGAGAAAAATAACCTGATATTACAGGCACACATAAATACATAAACACTCCAAGTATATATTTCTCACCGCCATCTATACCTGTAAGCCATTCTACCAACATTAATAAGGGACTGCCTGCAATAAATAATAAAGGAATAGATATAAATATTAAAAGTATAAAAGGAATAAGACCGATAATTCCCCTTCCTTTAATATAAGCATAAAAACTAAATATAAATAGAATTATAAGTGCAGAAATATAAATAAATACTGAAAAGGCTGAACCAAGAAAATGGATACTTATACTGATAATAGCAGCAGGTATTCCACAAACAATACTACATGCAAATAATAAAATAATAAATAAAATGTCAGATAAAATTCCAGATTGTAAATTATTATGAAACATTTATATACTAATAAAGTAATTATATATTTAAAAAGCCCTGTATATCAAATACAGGACTTAATATCATATTTATGCCTCTGTTTCATCTTCTGTAATATGGTGGTCATGTTTATAGATTTTATCAAGTATAACAGCAATAGCTCCATCACCTGTAACATTTGTTGCTGTGCCAAAGCTGTCCATAACAATATATAATGCTATCATTAAAGCATTTGTTTCCTGAGAAAAACCAAGAACAGAACCTAATGGAGCAAGAGCCGTCATTATAGCTCCACCCGGAACTCCCGGAGCTGCAACCATTGCAACTGCTAATGTAAAAATAAATGCAGCATATTGAGAAAAACTAATATCCATACCTGTTGTATATATAATTGCTAATGAACATGCAACTATTTTAAGCATTGAACCAGATAAGTTAATTGTAGCACAAAGTGGAACAACAAAACTAGCAATAGAATTCCTTACTCCATTTGATAAAGTAGACTCTAATGTAACTGGAATAGTAGCAGCAGAAGAAGATGTGCCAAGTGCTGTTACATAAGCAGGAAGCATTCTTTTAAGCAAAGTAAGCGGATTTTTCTTTGCCACAATCCCTGCAATACTAAAAAAGATTAATAATAATATAACAGTAAGAATAAATATTAAAACTATGATTTTAATAAATACTGCTAAAACCTTACCTATTTCACCAACATATGTTATACTCATAAAAATTGTTAAAATATAAAGTGGAAGCAGCGGAATAATAACTGATGAAATAATTTTATTAATAATTACTCGTAAATCATCTATAACATTCATTATTTTATCTGTTTTTGTAACAGCTAAACCAAACCCTAAAACAAAAGCAAATATTAAAGCAGATGTTACAGACATTATCGGTGGCATATCTATTGTAAAATATGGCTTTATACCATTTTCCACATTGGCATCTGGTGAAATTAGTGATGCTCCATCAAGCATATGTGGATAAATCAGCGATGTAACACCATAAGTAGAAAAACCAGAAAAAATTGTAAAAGCATAAGCAACCGCAATAGTAATAAGTAAAAGCTTACCAGCATCTCTGCCAAGATGCCCTATCCCCGGTGCCACAAGCCCTATAATTAAAAG
>CAMEZN010000016.1 GCA_945947845.1 uncultured Mucispirillum sp.
TGGGGAAGAATCACCTTCGCAGATTCGCATGCGGGCAGACAGGCTTAATGTTAAGGCGGATAATTTAGAGCTGCTTGCTACAACATCTTTTGAAGATGTGCTTTCAGCAGTATCGTTAAAGCAGTATGATTATTTAATAATAGATTCTATTCAGACAATTACAAGTGAAGAAATTGTTTCCGGCGGCGGAGCAGTAGGACAGGTCCGCCATGTAACATACAGGCTTGTGGAGCTTGCAAAAAGCACTGGTTTAACAGTATTTATAATCGGTCAGGTTACAAAAGACGGAAATATTGCTGGTCCGAAAGTGTTAGAACATTTAGTGGATACTGTCCTTTATTTTGAAGGGGATTATTCAAGGGGGGTTCGTATCCTTCGTTCTGTCAAAAACAGGTTTGGCTCAACTGATGAAGTAGGTATTTTTGAGATGAGTCAGTCTGGGTTAATTGAAGCTGGCGATAGAGCATTTTTTGATAAGGACGGCATAGTAGCAAGCGGAAAAGTGATATGCCCTGTTCTTGAAGGCACAAGGCCGTTTTTAGTAGAGATACAGGCTCTTGTGGCACCAACATTTTTTCAGTATCCTAAAAGAAATGCAACAGGTTATGATAATAACAGGCTTGCAATGCTTATTGCGATTTTAGAGAAAAAAGGCGGTTTAAATTTATCTGGTGCAGATGTTTATTTAAATATTGCAGGCGGTATTAAGATAAATGAACCAAGTGCAGATTTAGCAGTGTGTGCAGCTCTTATTTCTTCTTTTAGAGATAAGCCTGTGCCATATACAATGGCTTTTGCTGGTGAAGTGGGATTAACTGGTGAAATCCGCTCTGTATCAAATATACAGGGCAGAATAAATGAGTGTGCCCGCTTTGGAGTTGAAACTCTTTATGCTAATTTTAAAGATGAAAAAAGCAAAAATTTAAAACTGATAGATGTTAAAAATATTGCAGACCTGTTAAAGCATTAATACAGCCAAAGAAAACATTATATAAGTATTATTTTATAAACTTTATACTTTATTCCATTTATATTCTTTTAAAATCAATGAAAATAACAGAGTTTAGATTACTGGCAGATTGCTGTTATAAGAATATTTAAAGCTGTTTTTGATTAGATGACAGATGAAAGCATTTTTATTGTCAGTTGAATAATGTATTTATATAAAAAAACTCTTGATATTTTACAGATTACGGGTATATTGCTAGTAAATAATTTAAAACATAAAGGTGTGTTCTATGGGTATATTAGAAGGTAAAAAAGCATTAGTTTTCGGTGTTGCAAGTAATTTAAGTATTGCTTACGGTATTGCAAAACAATTAAAAGCGGAAGGGGCAGATGTGGCATTATCTTATGCTGCTGTTCATGAAAAACGAGTTAAACCTATTGCAGAAGAATTAGGCTCTACATTTGTAGAAGAATGTGATTTATCAAGTGATGAAGCAATAGACAGCCTTGTAAATAAATATGAAGAAAAATTTGGTAAAATTGATATTATAGTTCATTCTGTTGCATTTGCTTCAAGAGAAGCGCTTTCAGGCAGATTTATGGAAGTTACAAGAGATGATTTTCTTGTATCAATGAATATTAGTGTATATACATTAATTGCTGTTGTTAAAAAGTTTGAAAGAATAATGAGTGATGATGCAAGTGTTATCACTTTAACATATTATGGTAGTGAAAAAGTTGTGCCTAACTATAATGTTATGGGTGTTGCAAAAGCAGCTCTTGAAGCAACTGTTCGTTATTTAGCTGTTGATTTAGGTAAAACTGGTAAAAGAATCAATGCTGTATCAGCTGGTCCTATTAAAACATTATCAGCTGCTGGTATTGCTGGTTTTAAATCAATGCTTTCATCAAATGAACCACGAATTCCACTTGGAAGAAATGTAGATATTGATGACTGTGGTAATTTAGCAGCATTTTTATTAAGTCCGAAAGCCAAAAATATTACAGGCTCGGTAGTCTATGTAGACGGCGGCTTTAATATTACGGCAATGTAAAATTAATCAGCATTTTAAGGCGATTATTTAATCGCCTTTTTTAATATAAGAAAATAATTAAGGAATAAATAATATGATAAATAACTGGCTGTCAGTCATACAAAAAGCATTTCCAGCACTAAAAAAAGAAAATATAAATAAAACTAACTTAAAGTTTAATTTAATAGAAAATATTGATGATACAGAAATCACCATAGAAGCAGCAGCTGAAAATGGTATATGTTTTTCATGGGTTGATAATGCATGTCATTATATGCTTTCAGTTATGGAAGCAGAAGGCTGCACACAAAATGAAATACAGGATAAACTGGAAATAGTTTTTGACCGTCTTTTTGATAATTCATCATCAGAGCTTTATGCTGCAAGAAATGTGATTATTGATGATATGTATGGCCTTGAAGTGCTTGGCGGCAATGAAATAAGTGATAATAAATACGATATTTTTTACGGTCTTTATCTTTCAGATGGAAAAGAAGGGTATGTTATTACTGGCTTTGGAGATGATGAGGTAGAGTTTGTTTTTGAAAAATTAACTGGGGCAAGCAGGCTTTTTAATAGAAAAGATATGCCAGCATTAATAAATAAAGGTAAATCGCGGGATAAAGAGATTGTATCTTTAAGAAAATTAGCATCAAAATTAATGATTGATTATGATATGAACTGGCAGATTTTAAACTGCACATTTTCAGTTAAAGACGGCAGGCTTGATACTAATCAGGAAACATCATTTTTAATGCTTTCTGAAAATGGTGTAGAGGAAATGGATTTTGCAGAAATATATAAAGAAGATAAATCATTTAATAATGAGATTACAGAACTGCTGTCCAATATACCAGCCTATGATATTTCTGGCTTTACAGTTACTCTTTTTAAAGACGGCAGATATGGTGCCACATATTACCCTGTGGAAGATGAATATGATGAAGAACACGAGCATATACATGATGACAGCTGCCAGCATGAACATTATTATAATGATGAGGATAACGATTACTTTCCTGAACATGGCAATGAAAAAGAGTATGCCTTAAACTATATGAATAAACTTCATTCTGATATTTTAAGCCCTGTTGAAAAATGGGATAACGGTATGGTGCTGATTCAAAATACAGAAAATTTTACTATGGTTTATCCATACTATAACACAGCAGAAAACCCTTTTACAGAAATAAATATTATAGAAGATACAGATGAAGATATAAATGATGACAGTTATATAGAAGAATTAGGCACAAAGTATGGTAAATATTATCCTGCAATGTATGACTATTTTGGGGAAAAAGTAGATGAACTGAACTTATTTTCAGTGTTATTTTACTTTAAAAATAACGGAGAAAATCAAGTGGATAACTCATCACTTGCCTATAAAGAATTTGCATTTGATATTTTTTGTGCAGTAGAAGACGGAGATGAAAGTGTTGAGGCAATAAATTTAATATCAACAGCAGATGCTTTTGAACATATTTTTATATCTAAACCTTTAATGTATATCACATTTGATATTTCTTACAGTAACACAATATCGCTTTTGGGAAATGTTACAGGTTTATCAGTTAATGGAGAAGAAGTTCTTGAAAACTGTAATAATATTGTATTAAACACTTTAAATACCATACAGATAATATTAGATAATACAAAATACAGCACAAATGTTAAAACAAGCAGATTTACGATATTTCCAAATGGTAAAATCGGTGTGCAGTTTATTTAGAATGATAATAAATTAATAGAAATTTTAAAAACATATAAAATTTTATTTGACAATTTTAGATAAAATTCTTATTATCATTTTTCATTGTATAAAAAGTGAGTCTGAAATATCAGACATTCTCTTATAAATTTATGGAGGCAAAAGATGGCACAGCTTACTCTGGCAAAGCGTACCAACTTAAAAAAAGTTCGCAAACAAGGTTTTCGTGCAAGAATGGCTACTAAGGGTGGCAGACTTGTTATCAAAAGAAGACGTGCAAAAGGTCGTAAACGCCTTGCAATTTAAACCTGAAAGTTTTCCCCGTAGCCTACATATTTGCAAATCAAAAGAATTTACAGCAATATATACGGGGAAACGAGTTTCAGGCTCAATGTTTATAATATACTATAAAATATTGGGCAGTATAGGCAAAGCAGGTTTTACAGTCAGTAAAAAAGTTAGTAAATCAGCAGTTAAGAGAAACAAGCTGAAACGCAGATTAAGGGAGATATACAGGCAGAATAAATCTATGCTGCCTGCAAATATTTCTATAATTATACGAGTATTGCCCCAAGCCGCAGGAGCTGATTTTAATGGGATTAAAGATGAAGTTCTATCACTTTTTAAGGTTATTGCAGCCAAAGAACATAGCAGTAATGTTAATTAAGTGTTATAAATACTGTATTTCTCCATACCTTGGCAACCACTGCCGTTTTTATCCAAGCTGCTCAAGTTATGTAATAGAGGCTTTTCAGAAAAAAGGTTTTTTTAAAGGACTAATATTGACTATATGGCGAGTTCTGCGTTGCAATCCATTCGGTAAGGGTGGATATGACCCTGTTAAATAGGGAATATTAAATATTTTAAGGATTTTATATATATGGATAAAAGAACCATTTTAGCATTAGTGCTTAGTTTTGCAGTAATATTCGGCTGGACATATATTGTAGTGCCAATTTTTGCACCAGTTCAGCCTGTTGTAGATAATACAACAGCTTCAAAAATACCTCAGGCACCAGTTGAAAGTGCTGCTGTTGATAATGTAACACCTGTTAATATAAATCAGCAGGTATCGCCATCTGCTCCGGCAGAATTAACTACTGAAAAATCAAAATTAATGGAAGTAACATTTAATACAAACACAGGGGATATTAGAAGTGTTGCCTTACCAGCATGGAAAGATACTGAGGGAGGCTATGTTACATTTAATAAAAACGGTACTTCTGATTATGCAAAAATATTTACACCAGTATCAAGCGGATATACAAAAAGTGTAACAGAGCTTGAAGGAAGCAAACTTATTACTTTTACAGCACAAAATGGTTCACTTATAATTAATAAATCTTATCAATTATTTGATAATTCTTACTTAATCAAATCATCAATAGATGTAACAAATACTGGCACAAATTCATTAAATATTCCTGTCAAAATAAATATTGGTCCAAAGCTTGGCACTGGCTTTGAAGATGCAACATATGTTTTTGAAGGTGCAGTAATTTCAAATGGCGGTAAAACATATAGAGTAAAAATAGATGATACTGACAGCGAAGTTTTAGATAAAGCTGTTTGGGCTGGTTATACTTCAAAATATTTCTTATTTGCAGCTGCAAGTAATGATATATTTAAAAAAGCTGAAATTTTTCCTGAAAATAAATCAGCTGTTGCATCAATTAATACAGATTTTGTTGTAAATCCGGGCAGCAGACATCAGGCATCTTTTGATTTTTATGTTGGTCCTAAATATTATGACCAGCTAAAAGATTTAGGACTTTCTTTACAAAAAAGTATGGATTATGGCTGGTTTTACTTTATAGCTATCCCTATCCTTTATATTTTAAACTTTTTAAATGGTATATTCCATAACTATGGTATTGCAATTATTATACTTACTATTATTGTAAAAGTATTAACACTGCCGCTTACTTTAAAAAGTATGTTTTCTATGAAAGAAATGACTAAAATACAGCCATTAGTTTTAGAGTTAAGAGAAAAATATAAAAATGACCCAGCAAAACTTAATCAAGCTACAATGGATTTATATAAAGAACACAATGTAAACCCATTAAGCGGCTGTTTTCCTCTGCTTTTACAAATACCAATATTTTTTGCATTATATAAAGCTCTGCTTTTATCTTTAGAATTAAAAGGCGCACCATTTTTTGGCTGGATTGTAGACTTATCTGCAAAAGACCCTTACTATATTACTCCTATTGTAATGGGTATAACAATGTTTATTCAGCAGAAAATGACACCTACAACTGCAGACCCAATGCAGCAGAAAATATTTTTAGCTATGCCTATTATATTTACATTTTTATTTATAAACTTCCAGTCTGGTCTTGTGCTGTACTGGCTCACTAACAATGTACTGTCTATTATTCAGCAGTATATTATTAACAGGCGAAAATAGGGAAAGAACATACTAGTATTTAATACGAGGTTATATTATGAGAATTTTTGAAGTGGAAGGAGATAGTGTAGAAGAAATTATCTCTCAGTTTACAAATCAGCAGAATATATCTGCTGATTACATCAGCTATGAAGTAATTGAACAAGGCTCTAAAGGGCTTTTTGGTATTGGCAAAAAAAGTGCAAAATTAAAAATAACTTATAATGAATTAGAATATGTTAAGAAAAAAGCAAAACTTATGCTTAATGAGTTATTAGAAAAAGCTGGCTTTACAGATGCACATGTTAGTGTAGAAGAAAATGATAACAGACTTTTATTAAATATAGAAACTGAAACTCCAGAATTATTAATAGGTAAGTCTGCTCAAACATTAGATTCATTACAGTATGTGTTTGATAAAATGATAAACCTGCCAGAAGACAGTGAAATAAGCCTTATTGTTGATGTAGGTTTTTATAGAAAACGCAGAGTAGAAGAAAATGTTGCAAAAGCTTTATCAATGGCTGAAAAAGTTAAAAAATCCGGCAGACCATTTAAGCTTGCACCTATGAGCAGCATATTAAGAAAAGAAATACATATAGCATTAAAAAATGTGCCGGGTGTTACAACTATTTCTACTGGGGAAGGCCCATTAAAACAAGTATCTATTGTACCAGATAAACCAAGAAATAATAAAGGTAGATATGGCAATAGAAGAAATAATAGATACAATAATAGAGAAGAAAACTAATGGTTATGAAAGTTTTTGTGCTGGCAGCTATACTTGCTGGTATTTATTTCTTTTTTAAAATAAAAGATAAAAAAAAGGACGAACAGAAATATATAGATAATGAAGAAGTAAAAGCTGTTGAAATGAAAAAAGATACTATATGTGGCTCTTATGTAGAAGAAACTACAAAGTATAAAGTTAAATTACATGATAAAATATATTATTTTTGTTCAGAAGAATGTAAAAATAAGTTTATAGATGAAAATACAAAGCATTAATATTTAGGAGATATAATGTATACATTATTATTAGGATTATTAGTTGGTGTTGTAACCGGTTATTTAGGTTTTTTAATATATCCAAGTTATATACTTGCAAGTTTGACTTTTGTTGCAGGTATTTTAGTATTTAATTTTTTCATGGGTCGCTACTTTATGAGAAAATTAACTGAAATCTTTAATTCTACTGAAAAAGATATAAAATCAGGCAAAACAGATATTGCAATAGAAAAATTAAAAGCAGGTTATAAATATTCCAGATGGCAGTTTTTAGTAAGGGAACAGATAGATTCTCAGATAGGTATCATATTATATGCTAATAAAAGGTTTGATGAGGCTCTGCCATATCTAAAAAAATCAATGAAAAGCAACTGGATGGCAATGAGTATGCTTGCTGCATATTATTACCGCCAGAAAGATTATACAAATATGAAAGCTGTTATGGAGAAATCATCAAAAGCAAATAAAAAAGACAGCTTTACTCAATGCCTTTATGCCTATTTCTTATCAGAAACTGGCGATGTTGACGGAGCTATTGCTGTACTAGCAAAAGCTATGAAAAAACTTCCATCTGATGAAAGACTGCAGAATGCAAGCGATGCACTTAAAAACAGAAAAAAAATCAAAATGCAGGCTTATAATACTTTATGGCTGCAGCTTCATTTAGCTAAAATGCCTGAAGGTATAAAGCAGTATCAAACATTAATAGGAAGACAAAAAATAACTAGAAGATAAGTAGAATTTATGCTTGAAGATATACAAAGCTCAAAAGATACAAGAAATATTGATATAGACCAAGTTGGCATAAAAGATATTGTCTACCCTATATCTTTAAAAGATAGAAATAAAGGTATTCAGCAGACAACTGCTAAAATAACAATGAGTGTAATGCTTCCGCACCAGTATAAAGGCACTCATATGTCAAGATTTATAGAAATATTAAATAAACATAAAGATAATATGGATATTCATAATGTAGGCTCTATTTTGCAGGATATGCGGGAAAGACTTGCATCTGATTCGTCATTTATATCATTATCCTTTCCTTATTTTATGGAAAAAACAGCCCCAGTTTCTAAAATGAAATCTCTTATGGATTATAACTGTGAATTTTCAGGCAGCTGTTCAGAAAAAGGGCTGGATTTTGTATTAAAAGTAAAAGTGCCTGTTCAGTCATTATGTCCATGTTCAAAAGAAATATCAGAATATGGAGCACATAACCAAAGAAGTATAGCTTCTATATCTGTTCGTTTTAATAAAACTGTATGGATAGAAGATTTAATAGAAATTGCAGAAAGCTCAGCAAGTTCGTCTATTTATTCTCTTTTAAAAAGGGAAGATGAAAAATATGTTACAGAATATGCATATGATAACCCTGCTTTTGTAGAAGATATTGTCCGCAGTTTAGCAGAAAAACTTATGCAGGATGATAGAATAACATGGTTTGAAGTAGAATGTGAAAATATGGAATCAATTCATAACCATAACGCATGGGCTAGAATTGAAAGAACAAAGTAAATAAAAGTGAGGTCTAATATGGCTCAGTATAGATATTTATACTTTGTAGCTGCTGTTTCTTTTTTAGTATCAATTTACCTTATTAGTTTTTCAATTTATAATTTTCCTTCAGCAGATGATTTTGTATATGGTTCAAAATACTCATTAAACTCATTTTCTTTGGCAATAAATAGTTATTTATATGGTTCAAGTGGCAGGGTATTTTCTAATACTCTTTATTATTTTTTTGCTGGTATTTCAAATAATCATCTTATAATTTATCAAATACTACCTATTTTGACTTTTATTATGTTTGTTATTGTCAGTTATATGCTTTTTTTTATTATATTACAATCTTTTAGTAAAAAAATTGTATTTTCATTAACCTGCATTTTTATACTTGTATGGTTATTAAGTCTTAATTCTATGAATGACACTGTATTATGGTATGGTGGAATATTTAATTATTTTTTACCAATGACATTAATGTTTTTAAGTATATATCTTTTTTTAAAAGCATATTATTCAAAAAGTATATCTTATATAATATTTATGCTTTTTCTTTCATCTGTTATTCTTTTTATTTCTTCTTTTTCTAATGAAGCATTGTTTTTAGTATTTTTAATTATATATTTTTTAATATTTTTTTATAGTATTATTTATAAAAATAATAGAATAATATATATGCTTATATTAAATATTTTAGTATTAATTATTGCATTTATATTTATACTTTTTGCACCCGGAAGTGCTAATCGAGTGGGTGGGGGAAATACTAATTTATTATTTGGTATATACAGAGGGTTAATGACTGCTTTGGAGCGTGGTTTTTCTTATTATTTTACAACTGCAGTAATTCCTTTATCAATATTTTTATATCTTATATTTTATAAAATAGAACCAAAAAGATTTTTTCCTAATTTATCATATAAATATCATGGTGTTATATTTTTAGTATTAGGTATAATTTTGAGCTGGGCTGCTCATTTTGTTGTTTCTTATGGACTTGGAGCACTGGGACTTCCTCCAAGAGCTAAAGTTATACCTCAAACTTTTTCAATTATTACATTTACTGTTAGTAATATTTATTTTTTATATTATTTTAATTTTTATAAAAAATTTTACAATAATAAAAGGAAATTTATTATTTTTATTTCATTATATGCTTTATTTTCAATTAGTAATTCAGATGATTTTACAGGCTCAATAATTAGTCTTGGGGAACATAAAGGATATTATGAACAGTCTAAAACACGTCTTGATTTTTTAAAAATTGCTGAAAAAAATAAAGATGAAATCATTTTAAAGAAAATTGATGTTGCACCATATCCTATTGCTCCAATTGATGAGCGAATGATTAGAAGTGATTGTAATTATTATGTTAATACCCAGCTTGCTTATTACTTTAATTATAAAGGTTGTATAAGGTTAGAAAATGGAATAGATGGTGAAGACTCTAGTTCTAAAAAGTTTTTTAGAACTAAGGATTACATTTTAAAAGATGGGGCAAGAATTTGGATGTATAGTCTATTTAAATAACTATGTTCATGCAGAAACAGATATTTTTTAGATACTTTTTTATTTCTAACTGTGGCAAGTTTAAAATTTATGCAGTTATCATCTTTGGCAGTATATCTAAATAATTCTACATCAACTTGTTTAATAAATTTATCTTTATCATTTTCTGTAATATATATTATATTTTGGGTTATTTTTTTCTTTATCCCATGTTAATACAATATCATTTCCCTTACGTTTTACTACAACATTTTGAGGGGGCAGGTTAAGAGTGCTTGTATCTCTTTTAAAATTCATTTGATAAGGAATACCAGTATTATTATCTTTATCATAAGGCATTGCAATAACAGAAAGTGTGGCAGAATTAACTGGCAGTTCATTAATTTATTCTCTTTTAAAAAGAGAAGATGAAAAATATGTTACAGAATATGCTTACGATAACCCTGCTTTTGTAGAAGATATTGTCCGCAGTTTAGCAGAAAAACTTATGAAAGATGATAGAATCACATGGTTTTTGGTAGAATGTGAAAATATGGAATCAATTCATAATCATAACGCCTGGGCAAGGATAGAAAGGAGTAAATAATAGTAAAATATTCAGATTGTCGAAAAAATACATTTTTTCGTTAGTCTTTTGCCAGCCTAATAATGCTCTTAAGCATTTTATTAGGCTGTAAGGGTAACTAAACTTGGATACATGCTCCAAGTTTAGTTAAACAGATTAATTTTTAATGCAAACAATATTTCTTATTATAAGTTTAAAATAATCAATAACTTTTTTAACAGTCTGAAATATTATTATATCATTTATAATAAATATTTGTATTATGCTGCTTTTATTTCATTTAGATGTTTTCCCATACCTAGCTCTAATTGATGCAAGCATAATTAGAGATGATTGTCAGTATTATGTAAATATAGTATCGGATGGTATCAATTCTACATCTAAACAATATTTCAGAACTAAATATTATATTTTAAAAGATGGTGCAAAAATTTGGCTATATAGCTTATTTAAATATTTTTATTTACACTTTTAGTAGTTTAAATTTCATTCAAATTAGTTTAAATTGTTTATTACTCCTACTAAAATAGTTGAATTTTATAAAAAATATAATTATATTTGCTCTATATAACTAAATTAAAGGAGACTCAATGAATAAAAAAGTAATATTTTATATCTTATTAATGTTTAGCATTTTTGGATTATATGGATGCGGTAGTGAAGATAGTAATGTATCTGCACCTTTTGAAGAACAGATAGTTATATTTTTTGACTGCACAACAAATCTAGCAGATGTAAAATGTTCTGTTACAAAAGAGTATATTCCAGATAATATGAAAGTATTAGAATATTATTGGGATTTTGGAGACAGTAAAGGAGCACAAGGTAAAGATAATGGCAACCATACTTATGATGTATCAGGTAAATATAATATATCATTAAAGATACAATATAAAGAAAATGGCAATCCATTAACAAAAGAAATAGGTACAAAACAAGTTAATATATCTATTCCAGATACAGATAATGGCACAACCAGTCCAAATGAAATAGAAATATTATTTGACTGCACAACAAATCTAGCAGATGTAAAATGTTCTGTTACAAAAGAGTATA
>CAMEZN010000017.1 GCA_945947845.1 uncultured Mucispirillum sp.
AGTATAGCTTATAAATTACTGCTTGAAAATAAGCAGTTAAAAGAAACATTATCTTATTATGAAGGGATTGATAGTAAGATTGATGATTTTATAACAAAAGTAGATAATAAATAATCCCCTGCGGTGTTTGTGTAACTTTTTGACATTCTGGAGCCAACACTATTAAATTATTTGTCGTGATGCATGTTGTGGTGTGCAGGTCGGACTTGCATCCGAAAGCCTAAAGCAGCACAGAGCGGCGCCTGTTTACAACAGGCTACAGTGTCAGTGGTGAACGGCACATGCGGGGGTTAAAAAATAATTTCGTTGTTTGACTAAAACACGGATTTTTATAGATTTATCGGAAAAAATTTAATGAATTTAGCTGATGCAATGCGTCCGCATTCATTTGATGATATAGTTGGTCAGGAGCATTTAACAAGCCCTGATTCGTTATTGATATCGTTAATAGAAAGCGCATCTTTTGACTCTATTATGTTTGTTGGTCCACCGGGCACAGGCAAAACAAGTATGGCAGAAGTAACAGGCAGGCAAATGGATTGCCCTGTTTATAAAATCCATGCTGCTGTTAGCGGTGCAGCTGATTTAAAAAAATTAGCAGAACAAGCAGTATATGAGAAAAACATAATAGTTTTTATAGATGAAATTCATAGATACAATAAATCTCAGCAAGATATTCTGTTAAAATTAATTGATGACAGAAAAATCAAACTGATAGGTGCTTCTGCCGAAAATCCGTATTTCAATTTAGTTCCTGCTTTGCGTTCAAGAAGTATTATGTTTAAATTCAATGCTATTAATGATGAAGCATTTGAAAAACAGTATATTAAGGCCTGCGAACATATAAAAAAAATGCAAAATGTTTCTAAAATAGAAGAAAATGGAGCATTAAAGCATATTATTTCTTTATGTCAGGGAGATTGCAGAAGGTTTTTAAATCTTCTTGAAATATCAGCATTAACAGGAAAAAGAGAAGGTGATACTTTATATCTTTCTACGAAAGAAATAGAAAGTATTATGCCTGTAAATCAATTTTCAGATGACGAATTTTATGATATTTTATCAGCTATGATAAAAAGTATCAGAGGAAGCGACCCTGATGCAGCATTATTATGGTGTTTTAAATTAATAAAAAATGGGGTATCACCAGAAGCAGTATTTAGAAGGCTTATGATTTCTGCATCTGAAGATATAGGTAATGCTTTTCCAGACGGGCAGATTTTTGTTAATGCCTGTTATAATTCTTTTATGAATGTTGGAGTTCCAGAAGGGTATATAATACTTGCTCATGCAGTTACATTTCTTGCTTCATGCCCCAAAAGTAATAGAAGCTATAATGGGTATCATCAGGTTATGGATTATCTTGCAAAACATGACCCAGTGGTGCCAGAGAATATAAGGCAAAATCCAAAAGGATATAAATATCCTTTTGATTATGGTAATTTTATTAAACAACGCTATATAAGTGATAATCTTGTGTTTTACAAACCATCTAATTTTGGTTTTGAGCAAAAGATTAAAGAAAGATTACATAATCTATGGAATGATATTAAAGATTATGAATAAACAAGATATTCGTAATAAAATAAAAGTATTAAGAAATAGTTATTCTAGTGATGAATTAAGTTTTAAATCATTAAGTATAACTAATGCTTTTTATAAAAAATATTCTTTTTTAAACATTTTCTTATTTTATTATCCCATAGAAAACGAGGTAAACACTTTGCCGCTTATAAGCAGTCTTTTTGCAGATGGTAAACAAATATATTTACCAGTTGTATGTGGCAAAGAAATGATATTTAAGCAGTTTGAAGGCTTTAATAAACTAAAAACTGGTAAGTTTGGTATTTTTGAACCAGAAGGAAAAGAGCTTGATATTCTGCCAGATATTATGTGTATTCCGGGTGTTGCTTTTGATGAGCAATGTAATCGCATAGGATATGGCGGTGGTTATTATGACAGGTATTTAGCAGTTGAAAATACCATTATTAAATCAGCTTTTGCCTATGAATTTCAAATTATAGACAAAATTGAAACAGAAAGCTTTGATAAACCTGTAGATGAAATATTTACAGAAAATCGTATTATTATTAGGAGGGCATAATGAGCTATTATATTATAGTAGGGCTTGTTTGTGTATTGGCAGGTCTTGCAGCTGGGTATTTAGTTGCCAAAAAAATGAAAGAAGAAGAAAATAAAAAATTAAACAATACAGCAGAAGATATAATTTCAAAAGCTAAAAAAGAGGGCGAAGAAATTATTAAAGAAGCAAAACTTGAATCAAAAGAGATTATTTTTAAAGGCAGACAAGATTTAGAAAAAGAAATTAAAGAAAAGAAAAAAGATATCAGCCATATTGAACGTAAACTGGAAGCAAGAGAAGAAACATTAGAAAAGAAAATGGAATCAGCTTTACGTAAAGAAGAACAGCTCGTTAAGAAAGACCAAGAATATGATAAACGAATGAAAGATATTGATGTTCTTAAAGCTAAAAATGAAGAAATTAAACAAAGTTTAATAAAAGAAGTAGAACGAGTTGCCTGCATGACTGGTGAAGAAGCTAAAAAAATGCTTATGGAACAAATGGTTGATGAAGCAAAAAAAGATTCTGCTAGAACTATCAGAGAATTAGAAGAAGAAGCAAAAAATGAATCAGAAAAAAGAGCAAGAAGTATTATTTCTACTGCTATTCAAAGATGTGCTTCTGAATTTACAAACGATATTACTGTTACTCTTGTTAACCTGCCTAATGATGAAATGAAAGGCCGTATTATAGGCAGGGAAGGAAGAAATATTAGAACTTTTGAAACAATTACTGGTGTTGATATTATAGTAGATGATACCCCAGAAGCAGTAATATTATCAAGTTATGACCCATTTCGCAGAGAAACTGCTAAATTAACACTTGAAAAATTAATTACAGATGGCAGAATTCACCCTGCAAGAATTGAAGAGTTACATCAAAAAAGCAGGCAGGAAATGGATAAACATATCTTAGAACTTGGTGAAGAAACTGTTTTTAACCTAGGCATACATAATATGAGTCAGGAAATATTAAAACTTATTGGAAGATTAAAATACAGGACCAGTTATGGTCAGAATGTATTAGGTCATTCAATTGAAGTTGCTACTATTGCAGGTATTATGGCAGCAGAACTAGGACTTGACCCAAAAATTGCTAAAAGAGCTGGTTTATTGCATGACATAGGTAAAGCAATAGACTATGAAGCAGAAGGTTCTCATACAACAATTGGTGTTGAAGTAGCTAAGAAAAATAAGGAAGACTGGCGAATAATAAATGCTATTGCAAGCCACCATGGTGAAGAAGAATTTAAATGTATTGAAGCTATACTTGTGCAGGCAAGCGATGCAATTTCTGCTTCCCGCCCAGGTGCAAGAAGAGAAGTATTAGAAAGCTATATTAAACGATTGGAACAGCTTGAAGAAGTTGCATCTTCTTTTGAAGGTGTTGCAAAATCATTTGCTATTCAGGCTGGTAGAGAAGTTAGAATTATTGTAGAACCTGATAAAGTAAATGATGATGGGTTAGTGGTGCTTTCAAAAGATATCTCTAAAAAAGTAGAAGAAGAATTAACTTATCCCGGACAGATAAAAGTTATGGTTATTAGAGAATCAAGAGCCATAGAGTATGCAAAATAATAATTATTATACTATTTAAATAATGCTTTAAATAAAGAGCTGGATAGTATATGCTGTCCAGCTTTTTTTATGCTTATTTTTATGAATATAATCTATAACTTTATGAGTATGATAATAAAATCAAATTACTTATTTTTTATTATTATTAATACATAAGATATAAAGCAGTATTATATATAAATTTATTATAAGTATTTATTCAGTTTCTGAAAAGTATAAATAAAGTATATAATTAATATATATCTTTTAAAAATTATATGCTTATATGCTTACAAAATATTCTTTAAATGTATTAGACTCAACAGCACATTCTATATTATAAAAACTTTTATGTTTTATTATAATAATAGATTTAGATTGCTTAATGATTAATTTTTCAAATAGATTTATAACATAGCAGGTATACTTTATATTTTAGATTAACATTACGATTGTATATAGATAACAAAAATAAGTATAAGATAATTTAAGGTATAAGTTTATTATAGCAGATTAGCATAAATCATTAATATATTTTATTATAATATTACACTTATCCAACAATATATTAATTCAGTAATTTAATAAAACATGTAACTATGCAAGAAAAATCTATATGCTAAATAATGTATTAGTTTGAAATATAAGATTATATATGGAATGATTATCAAAAATTATCTATTAACCTTTTATTGTTGATTATTTTAATATAATCTTAGTTTAGATAGTCATTTAATCTTTTTTTAAGTGCTTTCTTTTTTAATTTTTCTAATGCTCTATTTTCCAACTGTCTTATTCGTTCTCTTGAAACACCCATACTTTCACCCAGTTCTTCCAATGTTTGAGGTTGTCCGCCATCAAAACCATATCTTTTTGTAATTATTTCTGCTTCCCTAGGGTCAAGACTGGCAATAATTTCATCAATTGATGATTTTAATGTTTTTGCAATAATAACCTTTTCAACATTAGAATCTTCATCTTCTATGGAATCAAGAAAAGTTTTATCTTCATCGTTCCCAATATAATTATCAAGAGAAAGATATGATTTAGAAGCCATTAGCACTTCTTCTATTTCTTCTGCTGGAATATCTGTTGCTTTTGATATTTCTTCAACAGAAGGTGCTCTTCCAAGCTCTTTTGTTAACCTTTCTGTTGCTGAATTAATTTTATAAAGATATGTTGTATGTTTGACAGGCATTTTTACAGTGCTTCCTTGTTCATTAAGGGCTTGAATAATGGCCTGTTTTATCCACCATACAGCATAAGTAATAAATTTTGTTCCTTTTGATGGGTCATATCTTTTTGCAGCTTCTAAAAGTCCTATATTGCCTTGGTTTATTAAATCTAATAATGGCACATCTTGTGTTTTATATTTGTTTGCAATAGAAACAACAAACTTTAAATTAGCAAGTATAAGTTTTTTTAATGCTTCTTTATCTCCCTGCTGAATTTTATACCCAAGTTCCATTTCTTCTTCATGTGTATATGGTTTATATGCAGAAATATTTTTAAAATACTGCTGCATAGCATCTTCTGTTGCATTATCATTAAGTTCTGTTACAGGGTCTATATTTAAATCCAGTATTTCATCATCTAAATTAGATATAGTATCCTGTAAATTATCATTTAATTTGCTTTCCATATTATACCTTAAAAAAAAGATAAAATACTATATCATAAAATATATAATTTGTCATTTATTACTTTTATAAATTGTAAAATTATTTTTTAAAAATGCTGTGTTTTTAAATATATGGTATCTTTAAGATTTAAATTTTATTTTTTACAGGTATTAAATATAAAGATAATAATAGAAAATTAGAAGAGCTTATAAAACATTATAGTTTATAAATAAATCTTCGTTTATATAAAAAAGATACATGTAAATTATAAAATAATAGATTATTTATATATAATTATCAGAAATATATACATACTTATAAAAAGAGCGGGTTAATAAAACCCGCTCTTTTTTTATATTACATATTAGTTGCAGTAATATTTTACATAAATGTATCAGAAAGGATATTATTACCCCAGCTGTGTCCATTTATTCTGTTTTCAACAGATGCTTCTTTTGGAATACCATTTGCACCATTTCTTGTAACGATTTTATTTTTAGCTGCATCATATTCATATAATGTAGCTATCCATATACCTTCTTTTTCACTTACAAGGCTGTAACAAGTATTACCAACAAGTGGAACACGTGGTTCTTTTCCTGCAAAAATGCGAACTAAGTTTTCAGCAACAACTTTTGCTGTTGCATTTGCAATAGTTCCAGATTTAGGCATCTCTGTAACAGTTGCTGTGTCAATTGCATCACCAATCACATATACATCTTTAATTAATGTAGATTCAAATGATTTAGGGTCAACACTAGCCCATTTTTTACCCGGTTCAACAAGACCAAGAGTAAATACAAGTTCACCAGCTTTTTGGTCTGGAACATAGTTGATTAATGTTCCTTGGAAATCGCCTTTATTAGTTTTAACAATTTTTTTGTCATAATCTATTCCAGTAACAACAACACCAGAATGATAAGTTAAAACATCTTTATAAAGGTTATTAAAAGCTGCTTCAAATAATGGTTTTTTACTCATTATTTGTGGGTTAGGGTCAAGCACAATAACTTTTGCACCTTTTTTGAGAGCTTCATTTCCGAATAAACATGCTCTTTCATATGGTCCAGGTGGGCAGCGATATAATGCAACAGGAGTTCTAAATATTACAGTATCGCCAGCTTTAATATTGCTAACCATATCTTTTAATTGTAATGTTTGTGGACCTGCAATCCAAGCATGTGGTATTTCTTTTTGTCTATCAGCATTAAAATTAAGAGCAGGGTCATAATCCATACTGATACCCGGAGAAACAATTAATTTATCATAAGCTACATCACCAGCACTTGTTTTTAAGATTTTTTTCTCGCCATCAAGTCCAGTAACTTCTGCTTGTTTAAACTCTATTCCATATTTTTCTGCAAGTCTTGGTAAAGGCATTGTAATTTCTTTAATGTCTCTTAAACCAAATATAACTTCGTTACTCATAGCACATGAAACATGTTCTGCATTTCTATCTATAAGGATAACATTAATAGATGGATTTAAAAGTTTTAAATATTTAGCAGCAGTAGCACCACCGTAACCACCGCCAGCAATAACAACTGTATGTCCTGCTTTTTTTTGTGGAGCAGCAGTTGTTTCAGCTGGTTTTGTATTATCAGCAGCTGTTTTTTCTGCTGATTTTTTACAGCCAGCAAGCCCTAATACAGATAAAGAAGCAGCAGAGATAGCTGTTGTTTTTACAAAATTTCTTCTTGAAAGTTTTTTCATATCAGCACCTCAAATTATCTTAATGATGAAAAATATTCAGCTAATGCTCTTAATTCTTCATCACTAATTTCTTTTACAACATCCATTTCGGAAGCTCTGCCATCTGCATTTCTTTTATTATTTTTATATTCAAGTAATGCATGGTATAAGTATGTAGGAGTTTGTCCACCAATTCTTGGAATACCGCCATCTTCAATATTATTGCCGTTTGTTCCATGGCATGATGTACAAGTTTCTAAATTTGCACTAGCTTTACCTTTATTAACAAGGTCTTGATTTAAAGGATAGTTAGTTGGAACCCATGGTCTGCTTGAATACCAGTCAGCCATTGCTTTGATTTCATCTTCAGAATAGCCTTTAAAGAAAATCTTCATAAGAGTAGAGTATCTTTTTGGAGCCTGTTCTTTTCCGTCTACTACTGTTGGTTTCATTTCAAGCATAGATGATATAAGAAACTCTTTGTGCTGTCCACCGATTGATGGAATAGCATCACTTACCGCAGCTCCTGCTGTTCCGTGGCATGAAGAACAGAAATTGCCATATCTACGGCCATCTTCGTTTTCTTGCGCCATTACTACATTTGATGAAGCTGCAATCAGCAAAACAGCAAATGTAAACTTCATAATGCTTTTGTGCATACATTCCTCCTTTTAAGTTACGGTTTATCTAACCACTTAATAAGAGTATTATAGTCTTATTTTTAAATAAAGCAAGTAAATAATATCAATTTTTAATAATTTTAAATAAAAATTATATTTTTTAATGTATCATTGAAAAAAACTTTTAGTTATGTTATATATGTTTGAACATTAAAATAAGGAGAAAATTATGTTAGATTCAAAAGAGCGTATCAAATTAGAAAATGTAAAAAAACTTATACGCCGTAATGCAAAAGTTCCTTTGGAAAAACTCCTTAATAAACTTCACCCTGCTGATTTAGCTTTAATTATAACTAATTTATCTGATTTAGATAGAAAAAAAATATGGACATTTATTGAAGACCGTTCAAAAATAGCAAAAATAATTCTTGAAATGCAAGATGTAGATATTGTAAATATTATAGAAGAATTAAGTCCGCAGGAAGCTGCAACTTTACTTTCTGAAATGGATAGTGATGATGCTTCTTATGTGCTTCGTATAATATCAAAAGAAAAACAGCATAGTTTACTTCAATATATATCAAAAGATGAATTAATAGATGTTGAAGAACTGCTGCATTATCCAGAAGGCAGTGCAGGTTCTATGATGAACACATCTGCCTTTGCACTTCATATGGATACTTCTGTGAAAGATGCTACAAAACTTTTACATAAAGCAGAAGATTTAGAAATGGTTTTTTATTTATATGTTGTAGATGGAGAGAACAGACTTGCTGGTGTTCTTTCTTTAAGACAGCTTATCTTAAACCCGCCTGAAAAAAAATTATCAGATATTATGATAAGAGATGTTGTATCTGTTTCTGTTACAGATAATCAAGAATATGTGGCAGATTTAGTTGAAAAATATGATTTTTTAGCACTTCCAGTAGTAGATGAACAGCATAAACTATGCGGTATTATTACTATTGACGATGTTATAGATATTATTAAGGACCAAGCATCAGAAGATATTTATGCAATGGCTGGTTTAACACAAAATGATATGATGTTTGATAAAAGCCCTTATAAAGTAGCAAGCACTCGTTTACCTTGGCTTCTAATAACATTTATTGGTGAAATAATTGCAGGGCTTGTAGTAACTTTTTTTCAGTGTAAAATTACAGATTTTGCCATATTAGTTACATTTATGCCAATAGTTATGGCTATGGGTGGTAATGTAGGCAGCCAATCAGCTACTGTAATAATTCAAGGTGTAGCATTAGGCAAGATAGATACAAGTAAGTGGAGTAGAGTAATATTTAAAGAATTAACTGTTGGTGCTTTAATGGGTATTGTTATTGGTCTTCTTTTAGGTATAGTAGCACCACTATGGGAAGGTGATGCACAGCTTGGAATAATTGTAGGTATTGCAATATTTTCAGCTATGCTTTTTGCATCTTTGACAGGTTCTATGGTGCCTATAACACTAATGAAATTAAAGTTTGACCCAGCTATTGCATCTGCTCCTTTTATTACAGCATTAAATGACATAACAGGGCTTACAATTTATTTTCTAATATCAATGACTTTACTGATGATATTGTAATATGGAACGAATTTTATCAGAAGGTATTATTTATAAAATAAATAAGTATGCAGATAATTCTGCAATAGCATCTGCTTATACATTTGATTTTGGAAAAATAAAGCTTTTTATACCAAAAGCTTATTCAAGCAAGGGCGGGGTGCAGACATTTATTCCCGGAGAAATTGATTTTCTTAAAAAAGATACATCAGAGTTAAATAAGTTTTATAATTTTCGACCAGATACTTCATATATGGAATATGCTTCTACCCCTGCCATATCTCTACGATTAAGTCTTTATTTTGATATATTTGATAAATTCTATGAGCTTGAACAGGCAGATACTGTTATTTGGACAATTTTAAAAAAATACAAAACATCTGATTATAGTAAAATAAACTTGTTTAGTATATATGCACTATTGAAAAATACTGGCCATATGTTTAACTTTAATACATGCAGCAGTTGTGGAACAAAAATAATAGAGCAGGGAGCATTAAGCAGCGGTCTTTATTTTTGCAGACATTGTGCACCAGAAAATTCTTTCTTAACAGAAAACTACACTAATACAATTCTTCGTGCTTTTTCAAATCAAGAACTATATAAAAATATAAAGATAAATAAATATGATGAATTATTAGTTTTAGATTTATTTGCATTTCATATAGAAAATATTACAGGCAGTTTTTTAAAAAGTTATAAATTGTTTAAAGAATTAATATTAGCAATATAACAGTATAATAAATATACTTATCTAAAATACAGAATATTAATTAATAAATAGATAATATGAAGTAATAATTATATAAGTTTAAAAGAGCCTGTAAAAACAGACTCTTTTTATATATTATACACTAGTCTTCACTTCTCATATATGGGAAAAGCAATACATCACGGATAGATATTTGATTTGTTAACAGCATAACAAGCCTGTCTATTCCCATACCAGCCCCAGCAGTAGGTGGAAGCCCATATTCTAATGCACGGATATAATCTTCGTCCATCATACATGCTTCTTCATCGCCTGCATTACGAGAATCCACTTGTTTTTGGAATCGTTCTTTCTGGTCTACTGGGTCATTAAGTTCATTAAATCCATTTGAAAGTTCCATTCCTGCAACAAAAAGCTCAAACCTGTCAGTTAATTCTGGGTTTGATTCTTTTGATTTTGAAAGTGGAGAAATTTCTTTCGGATAATCTATAATAAAAGTAGGGTCAATCAATTTTTCTTCTGCAACAGCTTCAAATATTTCAGAAATAATTTTACCATGTCCCCAAGATGAATCTATTTGTATATGTAGTTTTTCAGCAGCAGCTTTTGCTTTTTCATAAGTAGAAATTTCATCTTGTGATATATTACCATATTTTTCAACAGCTTCTGCCATAGTAAGCCTTGCCCATGGTCGTTGCAGATTAATATTTAAATCACCAAACTGTATTTGCAGTGTATTATTAATTTTCTGGGATATAGTAGTAACAAGTTCTTCAATCATATCCATTAATGTATGATAATCAGCATAAGCCATATACCATTCTATCATAGTAAATTCAGGATTATGTTTTGTATCAACCCCTTCATTTCTAAAATTTCTATTTAATTCAAATACTCTTTCAATACCGCCTACTACAAGTCTTTTTAAATAAAGCTCTGGAGCGATACGAAGATACAGCTGCATATCAAGAGCATTATGGTGAGTTATAAATGGTTTAGCAGCTGCACCGCCAACTAGTGAGTGCATCATAGGAGTTTCTACTTCTATAAAGCCATAGTTTGTAAAAAAATCTCTGATTTCTTTAATAATGCGGCTTCTTTTAATAAATACTTCTTTAATATCATTATTAACAATTAAATCTAAATAACGCTGTCTGTATCTTATTTCAACATCTTTTAAACCGTGAAATTTTTCAGGTAAATCTCTTAAAGCTTTTGTTAAAAGCCTGTAATGAAGTGCTCTAATAGTTAACTCGCCTGTTTTAGTTCTAAAAAGAGTTCCTTTAACACCAATAAAATCACCAACATCAGTTAATGTATACACTTCAAATTCTTCTTCTGTTAAGAGTGCTTTTTTAATATATACTTGTATCACTCCGCTTCTATCGCGAATAGTTAAAAATGCTGTTTTACCAAATTCTCTTTTAGCAAGGATTCTACCTGCTGCACTATATTCTTCGCCTTCTGGAAGTTCTGTTTCACTGCTGCTGTATTTTTCTAATATATCAGCAATTGGTGAGGTTATAATATGAGAATTTACATAAGGATTTAAGCCCATTTCTCTAAGTTTGTTACATTTTTCTAATCTGTGCTGCTCCATTTCTGCTCCATTTATTATATTTGTTTTATAACCTTCGTTTTTATTTATTTTCTTTTTTATTATT
>CAMEZN010000018.1 GCA_945947845.1 uncultured Mucispirillum sp.
AATGATTTTTGCAGCAAACTTGTATTAAAAGGTGCAGATAATGTTAGCGAAAATTGGCAAGAGTTTGATTTAAAAAATGCCCAGGTTAAATATAAAGAAAATATAGAAATTGTAGGAAGTTATATGACAGAGCTAGAAGCTTTACCGCTTTTAAAAAGAGCTTTTTATGATAGAAGCCATGACCTTTTAGGCAGGTATTAGTATGATAGTTAAGTTATTCCCAATAGCACTTATTATTCTTGATTTATGTGCGGCAGGTGTTTACCTGCTGCACGGCGACATCCGCCACACAATCTACTGGGCAGCAGCTGCAACATTAACTGCAACAGTAACATTTTAAAGGTGATTTATGAGTATTACAAAAAAACAAATACAACTTATTCATATCGCTAAGCAGCAATTATGTATTGATGATGATACTTATAAAGAGCTGCTGGCAAATTATAATGTAACTTCATCAAAAGATTTAACACAATTTCAGGCGGAGCATCTACTCCGCCATTTGCGTTCAAAAGGTTTTAGAATAGTTAAAACTGCCCGCAATAAAGCAAAAATAGGCGGTAAAACTATTAAACTTGCAAGCCCAGCACAGCTTAAATTAATAGAAGTGCTTAAATCCAATATTGTTTGGAAAGTGTCTTTTGAAAGCTGGTTAAATACTCGCATGAAAATCAAAAAAATACTAACAAGTAAAGACGCAGCCAAAGTTATTGAAGGGTTAAAAGGTATGCTTAATATTACTACAAAACATATTGAATTTTTAATGCTGCCTTTTCCTGCCGGCTATGATATAGAAACCTTGCAAAATCAATGGTTTTTTGATATATTAGATAATAAATTAATCTATGTAGAAAATGGTGAGATATGCAGAGTAATAAAATAGAACAAAGTGAGGTTACAGCTTGCGATGCAATAGATAGTGATGATAAGTTAGCAATATTATTATCGCTGCTTGGCGAAGATAAAGCACATGCACTTTGCTCAGAGTTCGGTGGCTCATCTATATATATACCTAAGGCTGATACTCTTAACCGTGAGCTGCGTAATAAAAAAATCATTTCTGATTATAAAGCTGGTGCAACTTTTCACCAGCTTCGCAAAAAATACCAGTTGTCTGAAACAACCCTGCGCAATATAATTTTTAAATAAGATTTAAATTTTTTAGAATTTATAGACCTGCCAGCAAAAAATGCGGCGTTTAAATTTTTTAATCGGCGTTTAAATTTTTCTATCCGTGCACACTTGCAACATACATGTAATATTTTTTAACTGCACTTTATCGCAATATCGTTATTTTTTCTATCTCAGTTTTATTTAATTATAATATTATATTCTTCTTCTATTATAGACCTGTCTAAATATATTTCATATCCTTCCTTTCCATCAATTTTACCAAGGCGGGCTCTAACAGGTTGACCGCTTTCTAAAAGATAATATAAATATTCACCAGCTGTTTTTTTATTTGTTTCCTGCATTTTATTTTTTAACCTTTCTATTGCTGGTTTGATTTTACCGCTGCTATCTTCTTTATCTACCTTTCTATTACTTTTAAACCCCCTGCGTTTTGAAAGGTGCATTAAACATCTTCCAAGCTCAAATAATTCTATTTTTTCATTTACTGCCCTGCTTCTTAATTCATAAGGGTTTAATACTGCTAATTGTTTTCTTGCATTTTCAACTAATGGAAGTAAGCCATATTTTATTAATGTATTTAATAAGTGATTTCTTCGGGATATTTTCCTGTCAAGATTTCTTCTAATACTGCGAGCATTTCTACGAACTACTGCCAACGGTTCTTTTGTCTTTTCGTTTCTCCCATCATGAAATATTCTTACACCAGACTTCATAACCGCAACTGGCTCATTATTATTATTCAGCCTTAGCATACACCAGCCAATAGAGTTTGTGCCTAAATCAAGACCTAAACGATATTTTAATGAATTTTCTGTCATATCTCGCTCCATTTATAAATAGAATAAAAATATGTTACTTTATATTTTTTAAATAAGCAATATTTATTATCTTGACAAGTTTTTGAAAATACAATATATTTAATACATAACATATTAAATATTGTGGTGAATACAGTAATAAGTGAGTATTCACTCACACCAAATTTAGCCTTTCTATATGAAAGGCTTTTTTTTGTTTATAAATAAAATAAAAAAGACTGCCATAGAGAACTCTCTATGGCAGCCCGTATAGAAGATGTTGAGATAAAGGGTTGTTATTTATTTTAATGCAGCGGCTTCTGCACCTGCTATTCTTCCAAATGTGATTGTTTCAGATATAGAGTTACCGCCAAGCCTGTTTGCTCCATGAACTCCACCTGTTACTTCTCCACCTGCATATAAGCCTTTTATAACTTTACCTTCTGTATTAATTACTCGTGCTTTCTCATCTATTTTTAAACCACCCATACAGTAGTGAATTGCTGGTTTAACTTCAATTGCATAGAAATTAGGTCCTTCTATTTTTTGTGCAAAATTATGTCTGCCAAAATCTTCATCTTTGCCTTTTTCTACCATTGTATTAAACCTTGCAACAGTTGCTTTTAAAGCATCTGCTGGGATTGATAATTCTTTTGCAAGCTCATCTAATGATTTACCCTGTTTTACTTTACCAAGTTGGAAAAATGCTCCTGTTTGTTTAACATTTTTTCTTACTACATCATCAAATACGATAAAGCATGATGCACCTTTTTGTTTTCTAATTGCAGCAGTTGTTACATCTCTTGTTGTAAGCTCACTGATAAACCGTTTACCGTCCCTGTTTACAAAAATACCGCCTGCACCACGAACAATTTCTGATACAATAACTGGGCTTCCTACAAGCATAGTTGGATTAAGCTGAATTTCTTTCATATCCACAGTTGCTGCACCTACTGATGTACCAAGAACAATACCGTCCCCCTGTGTGCCCGGCTGGTTAGATGTCTGCACACCTTTTGCATCTGGTCTATAACTTGCAACTAATTTATTATTTGCACCAAAACCGCCTGATGCTAATATTACAGCTTTCGCATCAATCTGATAAATGCCAGAATGTTTGCCTTTTACTAATACACCTGTTACATCACCATTTGCATTAGTAACTAATTTCACTACTTTTGAATTAACTCTTACATCTGCACCATCTCTAACTACTCGTTCCCTTAATTTTGCACTTAAAAATGGCCCTACAAAGTCGCCACTTGTTGGCCCGTGGAACCTAGGGTATGTTGCACCGCCGCCCATAGCAATAAACCCAAGCTCAGCATTAATTGATGCAAGCCATTCAATAGATTTAGATGATTCATTTGCTAATATTTTAACAAGGTCTGGATTATTGATATTTTTACCGCCTTTCATAGTATCATTAAACATAACATCTGCATTATCAGGTATTTTTTTTGCTTTTTGGAACCTTGTGCCAGCTGCATTCATACCACCTGCTGCAAGCTGAGAGTTACCACCAACTATTGGCATTTTTTCAAGCATTATTACTTTTTTGCCTTTGCTAAGTGCTGTAATTGCTGCCGTAAAGCCTGTTGCACCTGTTCCCACAACAACTATATCTGTTTTTTCCACTCTTACAGGTTTTGCATTAGCATATTTGCTTAAATCTTCATACCATTCATTTTTAACTTTACCACCTGCTGATATATTCATATCAAACTCATGGCAGTTCAAACAGTAAGATTTAGACGGAGTATGACCAGTATGGCATGTTGTGCAGTTCATCGTGCCTAAATGAGAGCTGTGCGGATTAACTTCACCCTCAGTAGTTTTTGCCATATCCGCAAGTGTTCCGTGGCAGCTTTCACATTTTGCATTAATATCTTTTTCGCTATCATCAATAACTGATGATGAGTGGCAGCCTTCACAGCTTTCTACTGTGCCTGCTTTCATATGTATGCCTGATAAATATGCAGCCTTTTTACCTTTTGAATAAGATGTGGCAGTCTTTTCATCAAACACATTTTTTTCTGCTGCTGGTGCAGCTACCGCTGTCATTTCTTTACTAGGAGCGACAGCTATTGTTATAATCAATGTTAAAACAATTACTCCTAAGACAATTAGCTTTTTATTCATAATTGACCCCCGTTTTACTAGGATAATACAGACTAATGTAAAAGATATAGTGCCAATTTATGAATTCAATATAGACCAGAATTATTTTAACTTGTTAATATTATGCTTTAATCTTATTAAACCTTCTTCCAGTTCTTCGTCGCTGCATGCTGCACTGCATATAGATATATGGGTTGTATCGTTTTGGTCAAAGAAAAAACCGGGGTAAAACAGCACATCATTTGTTATTTCAAATAATTTTTTTGTATTTATATGGTTAAAATTAAGCCATATATAAAAATCAGAATTGCTTTCGTCCCATTTTGCATCATCTTTTAAATATTTTTTTAAAAGGCTGTGAGAAAGCTCTCTTTTATGCAGCATAATTTTTCTTACCTTTTCCAGATAATTATCATATACACCACTTGTCATCAGCTCGGTTACAAGCAGCTGTAAAAGCATGCTTGGATATATATCGTGCTGAGCTTTTACATCACTTAGTTTTTCTATCACATTTTTAGGAGCTGCTATCCATGATATACCAAGGTTAATAGTTAATGTTCTAAGTAGTGAACCAAAATATATTACACTATTATTACTATCAAGGGAAAAAAGCGAACTGTCATGTGGCTTATCAAACCATATATCCCGCATAGAGTCTACTTCCATTATTGGGATTCTGTATTTAGAAGCTGTATTTAAAAGTAATTTTTTCCTTTCAAGGCTCATATTTATACCAGTAGGGTTATGGTATGTAGAATTAAGATATATCATAGAGCTTCTTGCTGATAACTCTTTTTTTAGTTTTTCTATAATTATGCCCTGCCTGTCCTGCTCTATGCCTATCATATTAACACCTGTATAGTGAACGATAGAATCCATATTTATAACATTTGGAGTAGCATATATAAAATTTGATGCAAAACTTAAAAATGCCATAGCAGAAAGATTTATCCCCTGCAATACACTTGGTATAATAAGAATATTATCTGCTGTAATATTTTTACCCTGCATAGAAATTCTTTCTGCAATTATCTTTCTTAAAGGTAAATAACCATATTTATTAAAATGATTTATGCGGCTTAAATCTTTGGAACATATCTTTGATGTAGCATCAAATATATATGATGCTAAAAAGTTAAAATCTTTCCCAAGCCCTGCTGCTGAAATATTTATAGCATTTTCATTTGTGCTGGAATTAGTTAACTGGTCTATCCTTTTAATATTGCCATACCTGTGCATACCAGTAGAAAAATACTTATCCCAGTTAGGTGAGCGGTTTTCTTCATTATCAAATATATTTTTAACAAATATCCCAGACTGTGGCACAACTTCCACATAAGACATATAAATCAGCTGTTCTACTGCCATAATAACTGTATTACGGCTTACCTGAAATATTTCACAAAGCTTTCTTTGAGATGGCAGCTTTGTATGGGGCTTTAATCTGCCATTTTCTATATCATTAATAATAATATCTGCTATCTGCAAATATAAATGCTCGCTGTTTCCTTCAAGCTTCCAATGACTATACATATTTTTCTATACCATTTCATGAGTAAATAATCAATTTTATACATAATAAAAAGCTATTTTTATAGGTCCAGTTCTTATTTGGTAATGATACCAGTCTTAATAAAAAAAGTATAGATTTAATAATTAAAAGTGATAGATAGGAAATAGAAAAATATAAATATTTTTTAAATTATGAGAAAAATTTTCCTGCTGTCATTCATCTAAATGGTGGTCATCGCTGTCTATAAAATTCCCTGCTTCTCTTTCTGCTGCTGCAAGTTTATGATAATCTGTATTATCGCTTTTAACATGTTCCAGTAATTGCAGACAAATCCAAGCATCAGTTGCTGCATATTCAAGCTGCCTTGGTGTTAGCCTGCTTAATGACCAGTTAGTTTTTTGAGAACTTTTTACAAGCTTTCTGCCTAAATACCTAGCTGTTAAAGCCCTTGCACCTGACTGAATAAGACCCTTTTTCTTCATTTCAGCAGATAAATCAAAAAAACCACCCTGCTTAAATTTACATAATTCATTAAGCCGCCTTATATCGTCTTGAACCCCAACCCCAACTTTTGTAATATTTTCATCAGATAAAAGCTCCACAAGTCTGCCAGAAAAACGAACATACTTTAATTGAAAAATAAATGCTTCTTCATTGGTTGCAAGCTGAATTATTGATACTGGAAATTTTTGCCCTTTAAAAAAAGCAGGACGGGATTCTGTATCAAACCCTATACATTTTGATGCAAAAAGCTTGTCTAATGCTGCCTCTGCCTTTGATATACTATCTACTACTGTAATAGGGCCTTGAAAAGATATTGGCTCCATTGTGTTTATATCATCTACAGAGATTCTAAAATCTTTTATTGGAAGATGATTAATGTCTACTATGGTAACACCCGTTATATATATTATTTATGTTTTTTAAAATACTCAGCTAATGAAATAATATTTTCTTTCGGTGTTTCCTTAGGCACAGCCTGCAAATTCTCATTCTTAATGGCTTCATATACTTCTTTTCTATGAACTGCCACATTTTTAGGTGCTTCTATACCAAGCTTGATAGCCTTACCCGTTATCTCAACTACCCTGACTTCAATATCATCACCAATCATGATGCTTTCGTTGCTTTTTCTTGAGAGAACTAACATATTACTCACTCTCAAATAATGGCGTTTTTATTTTATAAGCATCATCATCAAGAATAATCTGCTTCGCCAGTTTTTTTTCAAAATTAACTACAAGCGGTGCTCGCAGGTTAGCAGTAGATAATTTTGGGTCAGTTGGAACTACCACGATAGAAAATAGTTTCATATCCTTCTTATCACTTATTGCAAGAACTTTCAACTCCCTTTTTGGAATATCTGGGTTATAATCCTTAAAAAAAGTATTTGTTTCAATAAGGATAAAACAAATATCTGTATCCTCTACTGATTGAAACCATAAAAACGGGTATGAGTTATCATCAGAAATTATTAAAAAATCCTGCAAATCAGGAAAACCTAAAAGGGGAGAACTTAAAGTGATAACATCATCTTCTAAATATTCTATCTCCCCAAGCTTAGCTGAATTAATCTTCATTCTACTACTGCCGTCCTTTTTAATGTCCTGTTTTGATACAGTATTTGCCATACTTAAACCCACTATACACTAATTATCCAAGAAAATCTAGTATAGAAATGCTCATCATTGAAGTTACTATACTCATAGCTGATTGATAAGCTGTTTTTGAAAGCTCTAAATCAGTAGTAAGTTTAATAACATCAGAAGCAGTAGCACCTAGATAACCTGCTTTTATTTCTTCATTATTTGTAATAACTGTTTCTTGAAATTTAATAACAGACTCTACTCTCTGCCCTCTTGTGCCTATCAATGTGCCAGCCTGCAATACCTGATTAACTGCTGCATCAAGAGAATCTATTTCATTTTCTACACCGCTTCCAACTGCTGCTGTAAAGCTGTCTGTTGCACTAAGTGAACCTGCATCAAAACCTAAATGCAAACCATCTGATACAAACACACTTTTATTTGCTGTATCAAGTGTTACATTCTGCACTAAACCACCCTCAGCATTTGTTACTTTAACAGAAACACTATCCCCTGCTTTTGGAAAGCCAAGTGTGCCCGCATAATCACCTTCTACCACGATTGAACCAAATGTATTATTTGATTTTGTAAATGATATCTCTCCTTTACTATTTACTACCGCATTTAAATTATCAGCAGGTATTCCAAGAGCTACAAGTTGTTCATTTATATGGTCTACCATTTCCTGAGTAGATTTATACTCTTTCTTATCAAGAGTAACTTTGACTTCTTTCTGCTCACCAGCTTCCATATAAGTAATAGTTAATGTTCTTGCATCTTCTGAAAGCTCACTAAGGTCTGTTTTTGGGGTCTGCACTCCTGAAACAACTAACTCTGCAATATCTCCAGCCCCATTATGTGTAAGCCCTAGTTTCAATGGATTTTCTGCCCCTGCCTCAACTGTTGCTTCTACTGGAATATCTGTTAATGCTGTTAAAAATTGAATAGAACCATCTGATGCAATATTCGCTTTGATTCTTCCCCCTGTTTCTGCATTAAGCTGATTATTAATTTCAGTTAATAAATCTTCTTTTGAAATAGGCAGAGCTGCTGGTGTTACTGTTATTTCTTTAAATCCAGAACCTGCTGGGTCAAGCGGGTCTGCTACTCTAAATGTAAAATCTGTTGCTGGTGCTGTTAAATTAATCTCATCATCTAATGTGCCATTTGCTACTGTATCAAAGCCCATAACATAGCTTGCAAATGCTCTTTCAGTTTGATTTGTAGATGAATTTGCAAAGTTTGCAATTTTTGTGCCGCTGCCAGATTGTATTTCTATTGAGCCATCTTTATTTGCAAACCTGATACCTGCATCTACAAAATCTGGATTATTATTTAACTGCTCCAAAATATAACTTTGTGCAGATTCTGCATTTGTAATAGGCGGATTAGCTTTTGATAAATCAATACTTACAGGCACTCTTTGTTGTTTGCCTGTTTTATTATCAAATATATCTACACTAAAATTTAATACTGGATTATTTGCATATGCCTGAGCATCATACTGAACCTGACCAGATGTTGTTTTATATTCATTTTGAAGATAAAAATCTGTTTTCTGGTTATCTGATAGTATTTCATATTTCCAGTTATCATTAAAGTTACCTTGGAATACTCCGTCTAAAAATGGTTTTGCTGTTGAATTTAAGTCTGTTGCTTTCCATGCAGAAGGTTCTCCAAAGCCGTTTTTTGTTATGTTATATTCAAGAGCATGCATTAAATTTTCAAGTGCTCTGAATACATTTACATTTTTTCCTGTTTCTTTTATATTTACATCACCAAAATTTAAGCCCGGTTCTGCTTTTAAATCAATCTGAAATGTAGTTGTTGATTCTCTTTTAGCTGGGTCTAACGGATTTGGTATTTCCATATCATCTGGTGTAATTGTTACCCCGTTTGGAAGCTCAATAGGGCCGCCTTTATAGTCATTTGTTACTTTATTATAAATTGTATTTCCGTTTTTATCTAAAATAGTAATAGCTATATTCCGCTGGTCATTTTGTCCAAGTGTTGTAGTTACAGATACATTCCATGTATCATCTTTTTTACCAGTATAAGCTCCACCAACAATTGTCATCTGGTCATTTGCATGGCTTATACCTTGGTTTAGTGCATTAGTTCTAAATGTAAGTTTACTGTCGCCGCTTCTTAAATCTGCAATAGTAAGCTTACCATCTACTATTGACACATCAACTGTCTGACCATATAAATCTTCAATAAATTTAACATAATCACCAAGTGTTTTTTCTTCTGCATCATTAAGACGGCTTCTATCAATTTTTGCTGTCTGCATATCAGAAGTTGGTGGTATTGTGTTCCTGTCATATGCAGTTGTGGTAAGAGTTGTATCCCTATCCATATTATAGTTTTGTAAAGAGAATGTTATATCATAATTACCTAAATCTGCTGCATTATTTGGGTTTAAATCAAGGCTTACACCTACTTCAAAATCAAAGCCTGCTTTCCTTAATGCTTCATCAAATAAGAATTCAAGCTCTTTTTTACTTGGAGATGTAGTAGTTAAATCATAGGTATAATTACCTGCTGCATCAGGACCTGCTATATTTTGTATTACAGCTTCGCCACCTAAACCTGCTTCTCTTAATTTCTCATTTAAATATGTAGCTTTATCTGCTGCTGCATTAAATTCTGATGCAGGGATTTTTACTGTTTTCCCATTTATATTAAGCTCTACATCATTAGTGCCAAAAGCTGCTGTCTGGCCTGCTAATGTATTGATAGTAGTAGCTGGCTTATTAATAGTTACTTCTTTTCCGTTTACAAAAAATGTGTAGCTTGTGCCTGTTAAATCAAAGTTTTTATGGGTTGTTTCAACTGGGTCTATTGTATCTGTATGGAAATCATAACCTATTTCAAAAGTAGTGTCTTTTCCTTCTGCTGCAACAGTTGCATTTTTAAAACCTAATAAACTTTGGTCTGTTCCAGTAACAGCTATACGAACATTATCACCTGCTTTCTGGCTCATAAAATTAAGTCTGTCGCCATCAGCTGCAATTTTTAATTCACTGGATAAATCTACTTTATATTTATTTTTACCATCAGTTGTTGTTTCACCTTGAAATTTCCCTAACTCGTTTACCTGAGTATTAATAGATGAAGCATAATCATCTATTGTTGCATCTACACCAGATAAACCACTTAATGAACCCACATATTCTGCATTTTTAAGTTCATTATTTATTGCATTTGCAAGCTCTTCCGTAGAAGCATATGCTTTTTGCGGAACAACAACTTTATATAACTTATCTCCATATGTAATTGTTAAAGTTCTTTCTTTTTCAGTAGCTGATGCTAAATCTAAATTTGGATTAGTATTTGATACAAGGCTTGCAATACCTACTTTATTACCATTATGGTCTGTTCCTGCTATCTCAATAGAATCACCAATGCTTATATTAGTATTATCTAAACTTGAAAATAAACTATTGATTGTTGCTGCCATACCATTAACAGTATTAAATGCTGAACCCTGTAATATTAAACTAGATTGTGTGAATATACTGCTTCCGGGCATATTTATAGCAATATCCTGACTGTAACCAATTTGTGTGTATATATAACCGTTATCACCTTGATATGTAATTTCTGAACCTGATTTATAATCAAACTCCATAACTATTGATATAGGGTTTTCTAAATCATCAGGCATTTTAAAAGATATACCCCTGCCAGTATTGATAACTTTTCCCGGCTCATATTCAAAAGTCATTGAAACTGATGACTTATTACCAGAACCACCTGCTTCATCAGAACCATTAGAATCCATAATTACTACATTGCCTTTTTCATCATAAAGCTGTAATTTTGCAATCCCGTCTTTTACTGTTACTTTCGCAGTATATTTTCCAGATTTTAATTCTGTCATATCACTAAAAACACTTTTTGTGATAGCATCACCAGATAAATTTTCTCCATTTTCATTTTTAGTGATTACATTTGTAACAGCACTTGTGCCACCTGAAAATGGCGGAGTTCCAGTCTGGAAACCACCAAAAATATATCTGCCGTTATAACTGGCATTTGCTATATCCATTATTTGATTATATAAACTTAAAACATCTTGTGCTAATGCTTTTCTGCTTTCTTCATCATAAGAATCAGAAGCACCAGCAATAGCATAATCATCTCTTGCTTTTTTTAATGCTTCTAATAATTCCTGTAACTCTGCATTAGTATTATTAAGCCAGTTAGATGCACTGTTTGCATTTTCACTAAACTGTGTAAGCTCATCAATCATATTCTGCACATTATATGCACCAACATACTTACTTGTATCTTCCCATGGATTAAGTAAACTCTGCTGTGCATTCGCTTTTTTAACAGCTTCTGTATAG
>CAMEZN010000019.1 GCA_945947845.1 uncultured Mucispirillum sp.
AAAAAGGTATTCAATAGTTATAGATAATGGAGCTGTTGTGCAGTCTATGCCGCAGAAACAGGCTTCCACACAGGTTGCAAATACAGGTGTAAAAATACAGGACAGCGGTTCTAATATTAATATTACTGTTCCGCGAGATGAACTTAAAAACGACTTGAAAGATATAAATAAAGTGCTTCAAAGTGCAAGGGTTGCCACTTTTTATGAAGAAGGTAATTTTGTAGGTTACAGAGTAGCAATGCTGAAACCAGAATCACCTTTATTAAAGTTAGGCTTAAAAGTGGGCGATGTTATAACAAGAATTAATGGCAGCGAGCTGACAAACCCAGCAGCTTTATTTAATATGTTTTCTCAAGTTGATGATATATCAGCATTAAATGTAGATATGTTAAGAAATAATGAAAAAAAATCCTTGTTTGTGGAAATTAGATGAGAAAGAAACTATTTTTATTACAATTCCTTTTTACAGTTTTTTTTGCATGTGATGTATATGCTCAGCAAAATGATTATGCAGTTAATTTTAAAAATGTGCCTATGAAAGATTTTATTACATTTGTATCAGAATTTACTGGTAAAAATGTGATTTATAATGAGGCTGATTTACGTGGTAATGTAACTATTTCTTCTCAAAAGAATATGGATTCAAAAGAAATTCTTGATATTTTCTATTCTGTTATGAAGCTGAATGGTTACCAGCCTGTTATAAAAGGAGATAGTATACACATTGTTGCAGAAAAAGATATGCAGACTTTTGATGAAGATATAAATGTAGGCGGTGTTGGCAAAAATTCAAAAGGATATATGACAACAGTTATGTCTTTGGATAACTATAATGCAGCAACTATTTTGCCTATCTTAAATAGAATGAAATCAAAAACTGGATATGTGGAAGCTGTAAAAGGTTTAAATATAGTAGTTGTTAGAGATGATGCTTCCAGAATTGAAAAAATGATGGCATTAATCAATAAAGTTGATAATGTAGCATCAGGATATGAATTTTATACACTTCCTTTGCAATACAGCATAGCAAGTAAAATAGAGCAGCAGATAACTAAATTTTTTAATGAGCTTGCTAAAAATTCTATAAACCCTACATCTCCTGTAATTATTTCAGATGATATTTCTAATACATTAATTATTGCAGCTACAAAAAAGGATTATGAAAGAATTTCTACAATCATAGAAAATCTTGACTCTAAAAACATGGCAATAAATACAGAACCAAGAGTATTTTATTTAAAAAATGCAAGAGCAGAAGATGTGGAAAAAGTTTTATCAAAACTTGTTTCATCTCTTTCGCAGCAGGCTGGTAAGACTGGCACAAATACAACTACAACTTCTTCTTCCAAAGTGAGTATTTCATCAGATAATGCCACAAACTCTATTTTAGCAATAGGTGATAAAGAGTTATATGATAATTTAGATTCTTTAATCTCTAAACTTGATGTTCCTCGCCGTCAGGTTTATGTGGAAGCATTGATTTTAGAAACAAGTATAGATAAAAGTTCTCAGTTTGGTGTTGAATGGTTTGTAGGAGCTGGTAATGAAGCAGGAGCACTTGTGGGCAGCAGTGCAAATGCTGGAAATTTAGGCAGCATTATCGGCTCAATTACTCAGGGTGCTTCAAGTATTTCAGGACTTGGCACTGGGCTTGGTGTTGGTGTAATAGGAAATATTATATCATTTCAGGGTGCGAAATTTCCATCTATTGGTGCTTTAATATCTGCTCTTCGCACATCAAGTGGTATTAATATTATTTCAAATCCACAGATACTTACATTAAACAATTCATCAGCAGAAGTTTTTGTTGGTGAAAATATGCCATACCAGACAAGCACAAAATATGACTCAAACAACAACCCAATACAAACATATGATTATAGAGATGTTGGTGTAAAATTAAAAGTTACTCCGCAGATTTCTAGTGATGATATGGTAACACTTGCTATTGAACAGGAAATTAAAAAAGTTTCTGGGTCAGCTGTAAGTTCTACCGCACCAACAACTCTTACAAGAACAACAAATACCACAGTTAAACTGAAAAACCATTCTATTATGGTTATTTCTGGTATGATAAAAGATGACTCTACCACTACGGTATCAGGTATTCCGGGGCTTTCACAGATACCTATTTTAGGCTGGCTTTTTAAAACACAGTCTACAACTACTCAAAAAACAAATGTTATGCTTTTTATAACAGCACATATTATTGATACAGTTGAAGATAACCAAAAACTTATGGAAGGCAAACGGGCTACAATGGAAGATTTTAACCGTCAAGGTGATGCAGAATTCAGTAAAGGTGCTTTTACTGATACCGGCAGGTCTATTCAGCTTAAAAATGAGATAGAAGGGTTATCTCCAGAAGAAGCACAAAAAACACAAAGTCAGAGAGATAAAGAAAAAGCAAAACGAGAAAAAGCAGAGAAAAAAGCTGAAAAAGAAAGACAAAAAGCATTAGAAAAAGCAGAAAAAGAAGAAGTTAAAAAATCTAAGCATACAACATCTGATACAGTTAATGAGGAAACAAAACTTTTAACTCCTGCATCAGTAAATAATAATCCAGAGCCTGCTGATATTCAGCCATTAAATGAAAATGAAGGCGAAGATATAACAATTATCAGCCCAGAAAATCAAGGTGAATAATTAATGAGTATGGATTTTGAAAGTGTAAAATCTCACTACATGAAATTCCCTGATAAAAGTGATTTTGTGCCTGTAAGTTCAGATAATGGTGATATAAAGTTTTTTTATGCTGATGATTCTGGGTTGCAGAAAGCAAAATTTATGAGTTTTTCTCTTGGCATAAGTCCAGTATATGAATACACAGAAAAAAGGCACATATTAGAAATTCTTGAAAGCTTCGGTGGTGAAGTAGATGATATGGGCTCAGAAGAAGAAAGTGATGATTTAGAAGATGATGCAAATATATTAACATCATCTTATGATGATGCACCAGTTATCAGGCTTGTAAACCAGATTATTATTAGTGCAGTAAAAAATGGGGCAAGTGATATTCATTTTGAAGGCAGAGATGGTGCATTTTTAATCCGTATCAGAGTGGACGGCTGTTTAAATACATTAAAAACATATCCTAAAAGTGTTCATGACCCTATACTTGCCCGCATAAAAGTTATTGGTCAGCTTGATGTTGCTGAAACAAGAAGGGCACAAGATGGTAGAATCAATTTAAAAATAGGTAACCGTGTCATAGATATTCGTGTATCTACAATGCCTTCTATTAATGGTGAGAAAGCAGTTCTTCGTATATTAGAACGTTCTTCTGATTTTACATCTTTACAGCAGATAGGTTTAGATGGTGAACTTTATGAAAAATTCCGCCCATATCTTGACAGACCTAATGGTATCATACTAGTAACAGGTCCAACAGGAAGTGGTAAAACTACAACCTTATATGCTTCGCTGCTTGCAATGAACAGGGATAATAAAAATGTGGTTACAATAGAAGACCCTGTTGAATATCATATTGATAATGTAACACAAGTTCAGATGAATCCTGCTGTAAATTTAACATTTGCAGCTGCTATTAAAACTTTTTTAAGGCAGGACCCTGATATTATATTAGTAGGTGAAGTTCGTGATAATGAAACGGCAGAAGCAGCTATTCAGGCATCATTAACTGGGCACTTAGTGTTATCTACTTTGCATACTAATGACTCTCCAACGGCAATTGCAAGGCTTATTGAAATGGAAGTAGAGCCTTTTTTAATTTCATCTTCTCTTGCGATAGTTATTGGTCAAAGGCTTGTTAGAAAAATATGTCCACACTGTCAGGAAGAAGTTCCAGCAGATGATTATATTAAATCTACTTTTGCTCGTGCAGGGCTTGAATTAAACAGTTATATTAAGGGTAAAGGCTGCCCGCATTGTTTTAACACTGGTTACAGGGGCAGGATTGGTATATTTGAAATGCTTGAAATAACAGACAGCCTTAGAAGTTTGATAAATAAAAGAGCATCAAGTTATGATATTAAAGAAGCGGCACGGAAAGAAGGGTTTCGCACAATGTTTGAATATGGTGCAGAGCTTGTGAAAAAGGGTATAACAACACCATCAGAAGTGCTTTCAGTTACAAAGGTTGATTAATGGCAGCATATAGTTATAAAGGTATATCAAAAACAGGAAAAGAAGTTAAAGGCGTTCGTGAAGCAGTAAGCAGGCAGGCTTTAACAAGTGAGCTTTTATCAGAAGGAATTTTTGTATCTTCTATTACTGATATGCGGGAAAAACAGTCTACTTTTGCAAAATTACAGGAAGTATTTGCTAAAAAGATTAATCTATCAGATACTTTTTTTCAGCTTTCCCTGCTTTTAAGAAGCGGTATTCCCCTTGTAGAAGCTCTAAAAATTGTTGCAAAAAGCACAAAAGAACAGCACTTGAAAAATGCCCTGACAGAATCAGCATCAAAAATATCAGAAGGTATGCGGTTTTCAGACAGTCTTGCAAAATATCCAAAAATATTTGAGCCAATGTATGTAAACCTGATAAAAGCATCAGAACAGGTTGGTAAACTGGCAGCTGTTTTAGCAGATATTGCAGTATATGAAGAAGATAAAAGAAAAAACACAGATAAGGTAAAAACAGCTATGGTTTATCCTATGACAATACTTGTTATGGGGTTTGCTGTGCTTGGTTTTTTACTTGCCTTTGTTGTGCCAAAAATGGAATCAATATTTTCATCAATGAAACAGCAGATACCTGCATCTACTCAATTTTTATTAAAAGTTTCTGATTTTGTCAGTGAGTATGGTCTTGTGCTTTTATTATTTGTTATGTTCATCATATTTTCTATTAGATATCTGTATAAAAACAATAATAAATTCAGACTTGCTGTTGATAAGAAGCTTTTTAAAATAAATCTTGTTTCTCATGTATCAGTATCTAAGTTTGCCCATGTATTATCATTTCAGCTAAAAGAAGGGCTTCCTTTAACAGATGCTCTACATTATGCTTCTCTTGTTATTGATAATAAATATATGTTTAATATTGTAAGTCAGGTTAGGGAGTCTGTGCAGGCGGGCACTAAATTTTCTGTGGCAGTAAGAAATGCTGGTATTTTCCCAGAACTTTTCCCGGCTGCTGTATCTACTGGTGAATCTTCTGGTAATATGCCTGAACTTTTAGAGCGTGTAAATGAGTTTTATTCTAAAAATGTAGATAAATTTTTAACATCATTTATATCTGCTATTGAGCCAATATTTATTGTAATTATTGGGGTTCTTGTAGGTTTTATTGTTGTATCAATTATGCAGCCGCTTTTCTCAATGAATTCATTGGTGCAGTAATATGGCAGATATTACAAACTATTATGGGTTTGTTCTGGCAGTTATAATGCTTTCTATTACACCGGGAGCAGATACTGTTTTTATATTAACAAAATCAATAGCAGGTGGATACAGACAGGGGTTTGCTTCTGTTGCTGGTATTGTTTGTGGATTATTTGTGCATACAACACTTGCAGCCCTTGGGCTTTCAGTTATATTAATGACTTCTGCCTTTTTATTTAATGCTGTAAAAATTGCAGGTGCTGCCTATCTAATTTATCTTGGGATAATGGCATTGAAATCAAAATCAAGTATCAATATTAATCAAGAAAATAAATCATCATCATTTTTTAAAGTTTTTAGACAGGGTTTATTTACAAATCTTCTTAATCCGAAAGTGGCACTTTTCTTTTTGGCACTGCTTCCCCAGTTTGTTAAAAGCAATGCTGAAAGCCCTGTTCCATTTTTAATTTTAGGGCTTACATTTATATTTATAGGCACTATATGGAGCCTTTTTTTAGTGTGGGCATCAGCAGGGATTTCAAAAACATTAAGGCAGTCTAAATTCTCTTACTATTTAAATAAAGCAGCAGGGATTATTTTTATTGCTCTTGGTTTAAATATATTAAGACTTAAAAATTAGCTTTTATTATATCATTTATTATACGAATACCTGCAAAGCCGTAAAACTTATCTTTTAATAAATCTAAATTTTGAAGATTTATTCCACCAAGAGCAAATACTTTTTTTGATTTATCATAATCTATAATACCAAGCGGATTTACATTATATGGTTTTGGAGTATTAAAAATAGGGCTTAATGTGTAATAATCAAAATCAGTATTGCTTATTTCTTCTGCACTGTGGCTTGAATAGCCTGTAATAAGGTTAGTTTTTGATTTAATAATATTATAGTCTTGTATGGTATTTTTATTAAGATGCACTCCATCAAAGCCATATTTTTCTGCCAATATATAATCACTGCTTAATACAAGGACACTTTTTTTTACAGTCTTTCTTATATCAGAAAGAATACTGTGGATATTATCATAATTTTTAAACCTGAACCATATAATATCAGCAGTTCCGTCCAGCTTTTCGGCTGTTTTTATGATATTTGCATTAAAAAAATCATTATCTAATACTGCTAAAAAATGTAGTCCTGATATCATACAACAATGTAACCTGTGTCTATAATAATACAATATAATATTTATTGTTTATGTAATCAACAAAAAAATACTAGAAAAAATAATTATAAAGTATATAATATTAACTACATGAACTAAATATTGCTATTATGGTAAGGAATACATGAAAAAAATTCAAATACTATCTCTATTTATTCTTTTATTATCAGTAAAATATTCTTATTGTGCAGATATAACATTTAGTCAGGCATTAGAAAGTCTTTATGGCACTCATGAAGGCATAGCACAAGCAGAATCTGATTATAAGCAGCAAGAGTATGCCAAAAAAGCAGCACTTGGACTTTATTCGCCAAGAATCTCATTAAATGCAGCTTATGCTTATTTTGGAAATGATTTAACAATGGATGTGGATTTATCACAAATTAGTAATGGTCTTAATAACATTATAGGTGGACTTCCTATTCCGATTCCGGGACTTGCTCTACCGTCCACTATGGAGCAGGTTGTTCAAAAAGAACAGTTTTTTTCATTAAATGCTGCAATGATATGGCCTGTATTTACAGGTGGTAAAATATATGCAGCAAATAAAGCTGCCAGTGCTAATTTAGAAATTGCAAAATATGGTAAAACTGTCCGCCATGATGAGCTGGGTGTTGCAATGGCAGAAAAATATTTTACACTTCGTTTTATACAAGATATTATTGCATTAAAAAAAGATGTAAGAGATTCCATGCAGGAACATTATAATAAAGCATTAAAACTTGAAAAGGCTGGAATGCTTGCAAAAGTTGAAAGGCTGCATGCAGAAATGGCTTTATCTGATGCAGAAAAATCACTTGATATGTCTATAAGAGAAGCAAAACTTGTAGAATCATCATTAAAATCAATGATAAGCAGTAATGATGAAAATATTAACCCGTCAACTCCACTGTTTATGATTAAGGCAGAAGATATAGAAGCATTAATTTATTTTCAGGATATGGCATCGTCTACAAATGCTAAATTAAAGCAGGTGCAGAGTGCATCAAAACTTGCTCATGCTGGTGTGATTAACAGCACATCATCATTTATTCCAAAAATTAATGCTTTTGGTATGGTAAATATTTATGATTATCAATTATCAAGTATTTCACCAGACTATATGGTGGGAGTGCAAATGTCATTAAATCTTTTTGACGGTTTGCAGAATTATCATCAGTTAAAGGCAAGCAAAACAACAGAAGAAAGTGCAAAACTTATGGCAGTTAGAGCAGAAAAAGATATAAGAACACTTGTAGAGCAGCAGTATATAACAATGGAAAATGCAAGGGCAGATTATGAATCATCGTTGAAATCCCTTGCTTTTACAGAAGAATATCTTAGAGCAAGACAGAAGGCCTTTAATCAGGGAATGGCTACAAGTTTAGATGTGGTAGATGCAGAGCTTGCACTATCCAACTCAAAAATGTCAGCTATTCAGGCAGCCTATAAGTTTGATATGGCTTTAATAAATATGCTTTCAACATCGGGAATATTTGACAGTTTTGAATCATACAGAGCAAAAGCATTTGTAGAGCCGGGCTTAGAATAGTTTTATAATTGCAGCCAAATTTATTTTGGCAGAGCATGTTTTAAAAAATCAATGACGATTTTTTAAATAAAAATTAATATATTGAACCATATCTTGAATAATTTTATTGATAAATAAAGATTTATAAAAATTAAGGAGATATAATCTATGAAATACATTTATTATTCTGTTGCATTTATAGTAATAGGAGCCATTATTTCAGTTAGTGTATGGTATGCAACACGTCCTGTTCCTTTAACAATTCAGGGAGAATTTCATTCAAAACAGGTGCAGGTTGCAGCAAAAGTTCCGGGTAATATTGCAACACTTCCAATTATTGAAGGTCAGCAGGTAAAAAAAGGTGAAGTTTTAGCAACAATAGATTCACCTACCTTAAAAGCTAAGGAAGCCCAAGCCATAGCATCTGTAAAAGCAGCAGAGGCACAGCAGAAAAAGGTTGATGATGGTGCAAGGCAGGAAGAAATTACTGCTTTATATAATGTATATCAAAAAGCAGTAGCTGCTGAACAGTATGCTTTTAAAACATATACCCGGGTTAAATCTCTGCATGATGATGGGGTTGTTACCACTCAGAGTTTAGATGAAGCCTTAACTCAATGGAAAGTGCTGCAAAATGATGTGAGAGCATCAAAAGCAAATTATGAAATGGCTCGCATTGGAGCTAGACCTGAGGATAAAACAGCAGCAGAGGCATTAAAAGAACAGGCTCAGGGTGTTTTGCAGGAAGTAATGGTATTACTTGAAGATACAATTTTATATTCACCGATAGATGGGGAAGTTTCAACAGTAGTTGTGGAGCAGGGCGAGCTTGTAACTCCCGGTTTTCCAGTTATTACTCTTGTAGATTTAGAAGAAACATGGGTAACATTTTACCTTAGGGAAGATTTATTAAAAGGTATTCGTATGGGCACAGTCATTAATGTTGAAATTCCTGCAATATCTGATACGGAAGTTTTTCCTGTGGAAGTCAGGTATATTGCTCCTGCTGGAAGCTATGCAGTTTGGAGTGCTACAAAAACAAGTGCAGATTTTGATTTAAAAACATTTGAAGTCAAAGCATATCCACAGAAAAAAATACCGGGGCTGCGGGCTGGAATGACTGCTGTATTTTATTCTAATATAAAGCACAAGTAATGAAATGGCATTATCAGAATATTTTAGAAATATAAAATATTTTTTTGAAAGGGAATGGCATTTTCTTTTATATACTAAAAGAAAGCTGTTTTATTTTATACTTATTACTCCAATAGTTTTATGCACTATATTAATAGGAGTCTTTTCAAATCCAGTAATCAGAGAAATTCCTATTGCTGTTATAGATGAAGATAATAGTGCATTATCGTTAGAGTTAACAGGTATTATCCAGTCATCTCCCTATGTAAATATTATTGAGAAAGTTCCAGATATGAATGTGGCAGAAAAATTAATCCGTGGTGGCAAGATATATGGAGTAGTGCTTATTCCCGGTGATTTTTCAAAAAGAGCATTAGGATATAAAGGTGCAGAAGTTGTGCTTTACTATAATAATGAGCTTTTTATTGTTGGCAGTCTTGTAAATAAAGGAGTATTTACTGCGGTAAAAGATTATTCTGACTTTCACAATAAAAAATATATGATGAGCCATGGAGTGCCAGCTTATGATGCAGATTTTCAAGTGCACCCTGTAAATATTGGTGAAAAAATACTTTTTAACCCATATTTAAATTATCAGTATTTCTTTGTCTTTGGGCTTATCCCTGCTGCATTTCAACTTTTTGTAATATGTTCTGTTATATATGGAATGCTTTATGAGGAGCGGTCAAGAAAGTTTTTAGAAGTGGTAGAAATAGTTAATCAGTCGCCATTTTTATATGTTTTTGGCAAGCTTATACCATACGGTATTTTATTTGCATTTTCAGGCATATTTATGCTTTTTGTATTATTTGTATATATGAAAGTGCCAATGGTTTCAGGTTACTGGAAGATTATGCTTGCAACAATGATGTATATGTATGTATCTATGGCAGCCGGGTTATTTATAGCGGTTATTCTTCGTCCGCTTGCTTTTAGTGCTGCTGCTGTATATGCTGCCCCAACATTTGCTTATGCTGGTATATCATTTCCACAAGTAGCAATGCCAAAATATGCCTATTATTTAAGTGAATTTTTCCCATTAACTCATTATCACAGAGTTTTAGTAAATGAAGCGATTAGGGGAAGTGCTCCCTATAATTCAACATATCATGAAATATTATATCTTTTTTTACTTGGCACTGCTGCTTTTGCAATATCCATTGCAGTTATAAAAGTATACAGCCATTTATACCTTAGGAGGCAGGTATGAAAAATTTCTTATCTATCCTTAGGCTTGAATATAGAAGAATAATTTTTGATATGCTTTCTATAACAATTATATTTGTAGGCACTGCATTTTATTCTTTTTATTATCCGTTTCCTTATGAAAATGATATTGTTCGTAAAATGCCTGTTGCAGTTGTGGATTTAGATAAATCAGATTTAAGTAAGACTGTTGTAACTATGCTTAATAATACAGAAAGTTTAAAAGTTATGCAGTATCCGTCTATGGAAGAAGCAAAAAAGGCAGTTTATTTAAGAGATGTATATGGAATAATTTATATTCCTGATGAATTTTATAAAAAGGTAGCAAAAGGGGAAAGTCCTACTGTATCTGTTTTTGCTGATGGTTCATATTTTATACTTTATTCAACAGCTATTACAGCAGCTACTCAAATAGTTTTGATGACAGCAGCTGGTGTGAAAATACAAAAAATGAGTATGCTTGGTATTCCAATAACAGATGCACTGCTTTTGCAGTCTGCAATAAATGTTACTGCAAAGCCAGTGTTTAATCCGAAAGCTGGGTATGTAGGGTTTGTTGCACCTGCAATTTATGCGATTATTGTTCAGCAGATATTATTAATGGTTATACTTCTTGTGCATGCAACAGGGTATGAAAGGGGATATGGATATCCTGAAAATACTTCTGTTTTTACAATTCTTTGTGCAAAAATAACAGTGTATATGACTATATATGCTGCTATTTTTTCATTTTTCTTTACGATAGGTCCTATGGCTTTTGGTATTCAGCTGCATAATTCACTTATAGAAGCAGTTATGTTTGCTGTT
>CAMEZN010000020.1 GCA_945947845.1 uncultured Mucispirillum sp.
GTATGACTTTATTATGATAGACATACAAGCTAATCATATAGCACTTGTGGCAGAAGGCAGAGCCGGCAGTGATGTATTAGTATATGATTCTAGTCTGGAACGGGGACAGGTCCCCTTTCCACCTTTTCCCTATAATAAGGAAACTGCTCCGAACTTGTGTGAAAGTTCTACGCAGCTAACAAATAAACAAAGCAATAAAGGAGATAAAAAAATGGCAAAAAATGTAGAAGAATTAAAACAAACTTTAAATGCGTTTGTAACTGCTTTTCAAAACTTTTTAGATGAAGAAAAAACGGAAGAAGCTCACGCATCAGACAGCGAGTATAAAGAAGCAATGGACAAAGCTGGCTGCGATAGTGAATCAGAAGCAGAGCAAAAAGCATTTGCCGAAGGCGTGAAATATGGCGAAGAGCTTATGCGTAACCCAGAAGAAAGAAAAAAAATAGATTCAGAGCATGAATCAGAAGGTGAAAAAAAGGCTCTTGGGGAAGATGAAGATAATTATAAAGAAGCAATGGATAAAGCAGGCTGCGATAGTGAATCAGAAGCAGAGCAAAAAGCATTTGCAGAAGGTGTGAAATATGGCGAAGAGCTTATACGTAACCCAGAAGCAAGAAAAAAAATAGATTCAGAGCATGAATCAGAAGGCGAAAAAAAAGCAGAAGCTGCCAGCGATAAAGCTATTACAAAAGCTGCTTTTGATAATGCTTTAAAACAGGCAGAGCTTCGTGGTGCAGAAAGAGCGACAAAGCATATTAAAGAGCTTTATGATGCTGCAAATAAAGTAAAAAGAACAGTAGCTGTTGACCCACTTGCTTATGATAGTGCGGCAGATATTTATAAAGCAGCATTAAGAAAAGAAGGTGCTGATATTGCAGGTGTAGATAAATCAGCTTATGCAGCACTTTATAATTCTATTATGAAAAACAAAAATAACAGCTCATTTAATGCAGCAGCTGCTTATGATGCAAAAAGTAATGAAAATAACCCTTTTGCAAAAATTAAACAATATAAATAAAAAAGGAGTGATGATATGAGTTTTCCAACACAAACTAATAAATATTTAGCGACAGGCAAGCAAGGAACAAAAGCAAGTGCTAACCCTGTTTACTATGCACCAGGGCAGACTGTTGCAGGAGAAAGTGGCGTAACAGCTGGAAGATTTGCATGGGCAACAGCTGGTGTAGAAGATAGTGAAATTTATAATCCAAATACCTATGCAAATACTGGCACAGGTGCACCAGATGGACTTGTGGAAGCATTAACACTGCAAGATTATATTAATGAAATAAACAGCGACTCTACAATGCTTATTCCTGCTGGGTATGGTGTAAATATTGCCCGCAGTGGTGATTATTTTGCAAGTGTTACAGCTGCTGCAACACTTGGGCAAAAAGTATATGCAAAATTAGCAGATGGCTCTATTTCTACGGCGTCTGCTGGTGCCACTATTGAAGGCTATGTTGAAACAGAGTGGACTGTTAGCCAAGGCACTGCTGCTGGTATTATTATCATTAGTAAGCAATAAAAATAAGGAGTGAAAAAAATGATAAGAAAAGGACAAGATTTTGGCGTTACTGGCGAAATCGCTGGTATTTATAATAAAAATAATAAAAATGATATTGCTGAAATTGTATCGCTTGCAATGGACGCAGCACTTCAAACACCTGCAAATATTGGTGTGCCGGCGGTGCTTACAAGTTATGTTGATACTGGTGTTACCAGTGTTTTATATTCGCCAAGAAATGCAACTGAAATAGCAAAAGAAGTGAAATATGGCGATTGGACTACTTCAACAGCAGTATTTAAAGTGCGTGAAGCAAGTGGTTACATTGCACCTTATGGTGATTTTAGCCCAAATGGCAGAAGCGATATAAACTATAATTTTCCAAGACGCGAACAAGCTTTATTTCAGACTGTTATGGAGTATGGCGATTTTGAGCAGGAGTTATCAACTGAAGCTAAACTTAACTTAATTGCAGATAAACAAATGGCAGCAGCTACTACTATTTCTATTGCCAGCAACTATTTTTATTTATTTGGGGTAGCTGGGAGAGAAATCACAGGGCTTTTAAATGACCCTAATTTAAACCCTGCTATTGCAGCAGCTGCAACGGGCACAGGCGATAGCACTAAATGGGCAGATAAAACACTGCTTAATATTTATAATGATATTATTGCTTTATTTGATGAGCTTGTAAGTCAAAACTCAAATATTACTCAAAGCACACCAATGATACTTGCTTTATCGCCATCAAGCAATGTGCAGCTGGCTAGGTCATCAGAATATAATACTTCTGTAATGGATTTATTAAGCAAGTATTTTATCGGCGGATTAAAAATCGTAGTGCTTCCAGAGCTTGAAGCAGTAAACGGTGATAAAACTGCATACTTAATCTGTCCAGAAATTTTAGGCGAAGAAGTAGCAGTTACTGCCTTTGGTGAAAAATTTAAACTTTTTCCACTTGTTAGAGAAATGAGCGGGCAAAAACAAAAAGCAGCCTTTTCAACTTACGGCGGTATTATTAAACACCCAGACTGTGTAGCACAGATGACAGGAATATAAAAAGTATAAGGGGAACAGGTTCCCCTTATATATCCTCTATGCCGCTGTATAACAGCTCACCGCAGTTATACAGCATAAAGAATAAAATTACCGAAGCAAGTTCGTTAATTTTATAACAAAATACAGGAGATAAATATATGGCTAATAGAAAAGAAGTTGCAGAACAAAATAAACAGGCAGAACAAGTTAATATTCAAGCTGAGCAGGTAAATACTGATGCTCAAAATAATAAAGCAGCGGTAGAAAATAGTGCACCTGCTATTGTTACAGATAAAAAAAATGAATATGTAATTGTGTGCTTAAAGCACCCACAGGGTATTAAATTTAAGCTACCTGATAACAAGCATATAACTATTAATGGAAATGCAACACATCTTCGTGGGCAAAAATCACCAGTTTTACCAAACGGCGGCTTTGGTATGACAAAAATTTTAAAAGAAGACTGGGATTATGTTAAAACCACTTATGGCAAATCTATGGGTATATTTAATGCAGGTTTAATTTTTGCAAGCGCAGATTCTGCATCTGCTGAAAGCCAAGCAAAAGAACATGATGAAATTAAATCAGGGTTTGAACCAATAGATATTGAAAAAGAAAATAAAGTAGATGCTTTAAAAAAAATAAAAAAAGCAGAAAAAGATGAGAAATAAAAATGGCAGTAGTAATATTTGACCCGGCATTATTCAGGGAGCAGCGCCCACAGTTTGTAGATATAACAAAATACAGCGATGCATTTTTACAAAATTGCTTTGATGAAGCTACGCTTATTTGTAATAACACAGATGCATCTATTGTGCCTTACAATCCTATAAATAATGTTAATGATAGGCAAATATTACTATATCTGCTTACTTGCCATATTGCCACACTTGCCACATCTGGGCAGGTGGGCAGTATTACAAGTGCCACAGAAGGCAGTGTATCAGCAGGGTTTTATATAGACCAGAGAAAAGGTGCTGCATGGTTTACTCAAACTCAGTGCGGTTATACTTATTGGCAACTGATACAAAAATACAGGCTCGGTGGCTTATTTGTGCCGGGCATAAAAAATCATTAAAGCATCTGGAACGGGGACAGGTCCCCTTTCCACCTTTCCCCTCTGCCAATACTTAAAAGCTCACCGCATTTAAGTATTAAAAGGAATAAAATCACGGATACATGCTCCGCGATTTTATAAGATAATTTTATAAAATATGCAGGTATTTAATATGAATTTAAAACAAGGACATATTGAATTAAAGTTTGATGAAGATAAACTGCAAGATGTGCTGCATCATTTATATGCATCTAATAAAGCTGTAAAGGTAGGTATATTAGAAAATGCCACAAATGTACATACTGGCGCAAGTATAGCTGAATATGCTTATTATAATGAGTTTGGAACAAAGAATATACCTGCTCGCCCTTTTATGAGAAATGCAATAGATGATAATAGCGACATCTGGGCAGAAAGCATTAAACGTCAGATTAAAACTATGGGTGTTACTGATAAAAATGTGGTAGCAAAAGCGCTTAAAGAAACAGGACAGCTTATGCGTTCAGATATTCAGCAAAGCATAAAAAAAGGTGGGTTTGAGCCTTTAGCACCTGCTACTATTAAAAAGAAAGGGCAAGCTACTCCACTGGTTGACACTAAAGCTATGCGTAACGCTATAAGTTATGAAGTAACAGACAGCCGGGGGAACTCATGAATTTACATGCAATAGTTAGCCCAGTTTTAAATGCTGTGCAGCAGACAGAAACTGTTTATGTTTTTAAATGTTTAGGTGTTACTAACAATTATGGCGATATTGTGCCAGATTATGCAGGCCCGATAACAACGCAGGCACGCTGGCAGATAGACAGTGATGAAGCTTATGAGCATGCAGATAATGTTAATCAAAATATGGTGCTGCGTAAAGTGTATATAGATACATCAGCAGATAACAGACTTTCAGGCATAAACAGAGTTGATTCCAAACAGGCTGATTATATATACCGTGAAAGAGATAATACATGGTGGATGATTAATGCCACTTATGATGAGTTTTCTGCTCAAAGCTGGGTATGTGTGCGGGCGGTGTTACAGCTGAGCAAACCTGCTGAAATACCAACATAGGAAAAATATATGGATAATATGCAAATAGCAGTTTATGAGTTTATTGCTGCTTTTACAATTATTGAGAGAAATAACATTATTAAAGGCTGGCAAAATACATCAATACTGCCGCCATTAACAGAAAGTTATGCAGTATTTACAAGTATTAGTGCAAAACGCCGTGGCACAAATGTTGAAAAATATATGCCTGATGATAACAGCTTAATATTAGAAAAAAGTAACATGGTTGATTATCAAATAGATATTGTTGCAACTAATGTAGAAACTGCCAGAGATAATATTTCAGCACTTGAAACAGTTGCCCGCAGCAGCACAGGTGTAGATTTTTTTAATAATTATAATATTAATCTGCTGTATGCAGATGATGCAAAAGCAATAGAAACAATATCTAAAACAGATAATTATGTTAATAGATATATGATTATTCTGCATTTAGAAGAATTGAATACAGTTACTGTATCGCAAGATTATTTTGATAATGCAGAAGTAAATACAGTTTTAGTGAACAGAAAGATTTAAACATAATTTAAAAATAAATTTTTAAGGAGTAAATTATGAGTATTCCAGCAAGTTACATAGTAGATGTAACACCACGTGTTGTATCAGCAGGTGCTTCGGGTATTGCTATTAATGGATTATTCTTAACAACTAATCAGCAGCTGCCTGTTGGCATTGTTCAAGAGTTTGTATCAGCTACCGCAGTAGCTGAGTATTTTGGCTATGAAAGTGATGAATATAATGCAGCAGTTATTTATTTTGCAGGCTATGTTAATAGCTTTAAAAAACCTGCAAGTATAAAATTTGCACGAAGAATAAATGAAAATGTATCAGCATATATTCGCGGAGCAGAATATAAAGACACATTAGAAGCATTAAAATTAATATCTGATGGAGCTTTAAATATTAGCATAAATAGTGAAACAATAGAGCTTACAGCTATTGATTTTACAAGTGTTAAAAGTTATTCAGATGCAGCATTAAAAATACAATCAGCAATTAATACGGCAAATGCTGCTATTTCTGCTGTTGTTACATATAACAGCATATCAAATGCTTTTGAAATTAGCACAACTTTAAAAGGCACAGCATCTAGCATTGGGTTTGCAACAGCTGTATCAGATGGCACAGATTTAGGTGTTACTCTTAATTTAACAGTTTCTAGCGGTGCAGTTATTTCTTCCGGGTTAAATTCTCAAACAGCATCAGAAAATATGGAGCAAATTGTGTCCCTTGATAGTAATTTTGTAACATTTACTTATTTATATGATGCAGATAGTGATGAATGTATTGCAATAGGTGCATGGAGCAATACAAAAAGTGTAAACTACTGCTTTCTTCCATGGAGTAATGAAGCTACTGCATTAGTGGATAGCAGCACTGATGATATTGCATCAAAAATGTTAGAAGCAGGTGTTACTAATTTTGCACCGGTTTATAATGATTATAGTATTGCAGCAGGTATTATGGGCTCTTTCGCTTCTGTTGACTGGACTCGCACAAATGGTGTTATTGATATTGCGTTTAAGCAAGTAGATGGGCTTACACCTACTGTTACATCAGAGAGTGATGCTTCTATATTAGATAGTAAATTTTACAGCTATTATGGGAAATTTGCCACTAAAAACACACAGTTTGATTTTATCTATAAAGGTTTTATCGTAGGTGATTACACAAATATATCAACTTATATTAATGCTATTTGGTTAAATGAAAGTTTTAAAAATGCTGTTCTTAATGGATTTCGTGCAACTGGTAAAATATCATATAATGATGCAGGTTACACATTAGTTCGTGCTTGGCTTTCTGACCCTATAAATCAAGCAATAAATAATGGTATTATTCAAACAGGGATAGTTTTAAGTGAAACACAAAAAGCTCAAATAATATCAGAAGTTGGCAAAGATATTACAGCAGAATTAACTGCCAATGGCTATTATTTACAAATTACAGACCCGCAAGCTGCAGCTCGTGCAGTTGGGGCATCACCAATTATTACATTTTATTACACAGATGGTGGTGCTGTTAAAAAATTACAGATTGCAAGTACAGTTATTTTATAAGGGGTGAAATATGAGTATTACAAGTAGTAATGCGATAATTGTTTATAAAGATAATATGTTAGTGCGTGCTGGCATGCCATTAAGGAAGTTTGCTACCGACCAATCACTTACCAGTGATGAAGTTACTATTGCAGACACTCGCATGGGTGTTGATGGTAAAATGGCATCAGGTTATACACCAAATATTACACCAGTAACAATTATGTTTGAAGCAGACAGCCCAAGTTGGAGCATAATAGACCAATCTATAAGTATAGCTAAGCAGGCACAAACAGTGGTAGAGTGTGAGCTTGTTGTTACAATACCTGCTCTTGCTAAAACCTATGTTTACAGAAATGGTGCAATTAAAAGCTTTACTGATGTGGCAATGAAAAAAGTTTTAGACCCAGTAACCTTAAAAATGGATTTTGAAGAAGTTATAAAATCATTATAAGGGAGGAGAATGTATGGCAAGGAAAGAAAAAACAATAGCAATAAAAGATAGAGATAAAGAACTAACTTTTAAAATAACTGAAATGCCTGCGATGAAGGCTGAAAAATGGAAAATAAGAGCGATTATGCTGCTTTTATCATCAGATATAGATATGCCACAAGGAGCATCTATTGAAGAGGGTATTAATCAATTTATGGCAGGTGGTGCTGAAAAACTTTTTAAAGCATTATCTAAAATAGATGTGGATAAAGCAATAAATTTATTTGATGAAATGCTATACTCATGTGTCCAATTATCTACTCAAGGGGTTGATACACAAGTTAATGAAGCAATAATTGATGGCAATGTAGAAGATTCTTCTACCCTAACTAAACTACGCTTTGAATGTTTAAAGCTGCATTTTGATTTTTTGGGAAAAGGCGGGAGCCTGACGCCAACTGGGTTGGGTTTAGAGCCGCAAATCAAAATTCAAGCTTAATTGATTATGTTGGAATATCAAATATTTTTGCGGTAGTCATATCAAAAAATATGGCTACTTTAAAAGAGTTAGAAGAATATTACTCCCTTGAAGATGTTTATTTACTGGCAGATATAATTAAAATTAATAATTACAACGAATGGGTAGTAATGAAAGATTTACATAAAAATTAAAGGAGCTTACTGTGGCAAGTGTAATAGATGCATTAATGATAACATTAGGTGTGGACACATCAGGCGTAAAATCTGGTATGGAACAAGCTGAAAATACTATCGCAGCAAGTGCTAAAAACATAATGAATAATATATTAGCACCATTAGCTGCTGCACTTGCCATAGGCTCTGCTTTTAAAGAATATTTAGCAGGAGCTCAGGCGGTGGGCAATCTTGCTAACACATTAAATGAAAACCAGGAAGATATGCAGGCGTGGGCTGGTGCTGTAGAACGTGCAGGTGGTGATGCATCTGCATTTGAAGGCTCGCTTGTATCTCTTAATTCTAAAATGTTAGAATTTGCACAAACTGGCACAAGCAGCGCTGCCCCTGCTCTTGCTCAACTTGGAATATCTGCAAGAGACAGCAATGGTAATATTAAATCATCTATTGATATTATAAGTGAGCTTGCTCGTGTTGCAGATACAATGGACCCAGCACGATTCCAAGCTCTTACTTCATCACTTGGAATAGATAGTGGCACACTGCTGTTATTAAAGCAAGGCTCTATATCCGTTGATGAGCTTGTTGCTCGCCAAAAGCTGCTAGGTGTATATACCGCAGAAGATAGTGCTATTGCAACCAAAATGGGTAATGCAATTAAGGACTTAATGCAGGTGTTAAAAAGTATATCTACAGTAATAATGCGGTTTGTGCTGACGCCTTTAACATGGCTTACTGATAAAATGATAGAGTTTGTATTATTTATAAGAGAGCATGAAGTATTTCTGCGGGCTGTTATTTCTGGTATTGCCGCTGTGCTTACTGCTGTATTGCTGCCAGCCATGATAAAAATAGGAGCCGCTGCACTTGCTAACCCATTAACATGGATATTTATAGCTGTTGCAGCTGCCGTAGTTGCAGTTTCATTACTAATAGAAGATTTATATGTATATATGAAAGGTGGTAAATCTGAGCTTGCAGGCTTTTGGAGCATGTTTGGCAGCGGCGAAGAAGTCGCTGCAAAACTTTCAAAAGCATGGGCAAAACTTAAAGAATTTTTTAGCAGCTTTTTAGATATAGCAGTTAAAAATTTTAAATTACTGGTAAAAACAGTAGCAAACTTAGTTGATTTTGTTTTAACTCTTGGCTCTTATTTAGGTTACTTATTTAATCTGATTACTTCCATTTTTACTTTTGATGGCGAAGGAATAACAAAAGCTTTTGAAGGCTTAGGCGCAGTCGGTGAAAAATTAAAAGATATATTTTTAAATATTGTAGGCTACATTAAAGATATGCTTTTAAACTTCTTAGATTTTGTAGGGTTAAAAGAACCATTACTTGCATTTTTTGATGCATTTGCACAAAAAGCATCTGCTGTGTTTAAAAGTGTTATGGAGTTTATGGCTCCTGTAATAGACAGTATAAAATTTATTGCTGGCGGTATTGCTAATGTAGCAGGCTTTGCTAAAAATAAACTTGCTGGTGGTATAGAAGCAGTTACATCATTTTTTGGTGCTGGTAGTGATACAACACCAGCTGCTGCATTACCAAACAACACTAACAATAATACAAATAATATTACAAGCACTAATAGTGTAAATGTAGGCACAATAAGTGTTGTATCAAATAATGCAGACCCACGCCAAGTGGCAAAAGAAATACCTGCAGCTATGAATAATTTTAATAGTTATATACCAGCAAATTCCGCAGTGGGTTATTAAAGGGGTTAATTATGCTGCAAGAAATATGGACTATATTAGATGAACAAAGTTTGCCAGTGCTGTCATTTACCAGCTTTATTTCATTAGGTAGTGATAGCTCGTCAAAAATCACTAACTACACATCTGAAAAAGGCACTTTTTCATCTTATAATAAAATTGTTGCTCCTGATGAATTGTCTGTTACACTAGCTATTCAAGGTAATAGTGCCGATATACAAAATGCAATATCTATATTAGATACTTTAAGAAAAGAGCCACAAAAAGTAAGCATTGTAAGCCCGTATAAAGAGTATAAATGGTTTTCTTTGGAAAATTACAGTTACAGTTTTAACCAAACTGATGGTTTAGGCTTGCTTATTGCAAATATGAGTTTTAAGCAGATTAATGAAGTAGAAGCAATATACACAAACAGCATAAGGTATTCAAAAAATCCTAGTGCAAACTCTGTTGTAAACGGCGGAAAAAAACAAGGGTTACAAAGTATATTATCTAAAATAACAGAAAGGTTTTAAGTGATATGATTGAAATACCATTGGAGCAAATCCCTAACCAAAAATTTGAAATTATTTTAAACCAGCAGGACTGCACTGTTCATTTATATGTGCGCGGTGATTACTTGTATCTTGATTTAGAAATAGCTAATACTCCATTTTTTTATGGTGCTATTTGTCTTAACCGCACACCTGTTCTGCCAGTGCAGAAAGAAACATTTAATGGCAACTTTTTATTTATAGATACTTTAGGCAGGCAGCACCCAGAATATACAAAATTAAATGATAGATATAAACTTTATTACTTAACTGATGATGAAGTAGTAGAGTTTAATAATATTATTTTGAGTGATTAATATGTTTAGTAAAAAAGATATACGAGTAACATTTCAGCTTGGTGCTGGCAGTTTTTCTGCTGGTGGAAATACAAAAATAGTCAGCGGTTTAGCATGCTCATTTAATATTGAGCAGGTTGCAGCCCCTGATTTTTGCAAGGCTCAAGGCAAAATATACAACATGAATATAGATGATATTACAAAGCTTACAACTCTATCATTTGAACCGCTGGCAGTTGAAAAACGTAATATTATAAAAATAGAAACTACTGATAATAATATAGATTATACTACTGTTTTTATTGGTGAAATAGAAAATGCTTTTGGTGATTTTAATGCTGCACCAGATATTGCATTAAATATAAATGCAATGAGTGGAACTTATGCAATGAAACTGCCAGCATCACCACTTTCTGCCAAAGGAAGCACACCAGTAAAGGACTTACTTAATAAGCTTGTTACTCAAGCTGGGTATAAATTAGAAACTGATATAACAGCAAGTGTAAATAATATTTATTTACAAGGCTCTCTCATGCAGCAAATATATAGTGTAGCTCGTGCAATAGGTGCAAAAGTTATTATTGATAATGATGTGCTGCGTGTGATGAAAAAAGATGAATCATTAAAAAATGGCACTGTTTTGATTAATGATAGAAGTGGGCTTATTGGTTATCCTACATTTTCAAATCAAGGTATTATTTTATCTTGTGAATATAACCCACTTATAAAGCAGCAAGGGCTTATTCAAGTTGAAAGTGTTGTTCCAAAATCTACTGGCACATGGCGGGTA
>CAMEZN010000021.1 GCA_945947845.1 uncultured Mucispirillum sp.
TTTATCTATGGTTTACTACATAATCACTGGTTATAAATATAACTATGTTCTTATTTTGTATTTTACAGTATAAATACTGTATTTTATTTGCAGCAGGTGAAAAATGATTGAAGAATCAATGACACTATCAGATACAATTGTTGAAAAGCTTAAAAAACAGCATCTTTTTGAAAACCTTTCCAGTGAAGTTATAAAATCAGCCATTACAAGATTTGAAGAACTACCTATCTTGACGGGTGAGCTGGCATTTAGAAAAGGAGAAAGATACCATAACGGAATATATTTTCTACGTAATGGTGATATAACCCTTTCTAATCCTAATACACAGATAAATGTATCATGCCATAACTGCCCTGTTGGGCTTTCTACTTTTTTAGGCAAAACAATGTATACTATGAATGCTGTTGCCCAGTCTGACTGTGATTTATTGTTTGTTCATGAACTTTGTATATACAGGCTTATGGAGCTTTCTGATGATTTTAGAACAAAACTAATAAAGGATATCCAAATAAGGCTTACTCATCTTGATAATTCATCAAACACTTTTTTAATGCAGTCTGTTTACCAGACAGTATCAGGTGTTATGAGCTCCCCAGTTATCACTATACAGACAGGTAAATCTGTTGTTGAAGCAGCAAACCTTATGAAAGAGCATAAAATCAGCAGCCTGCTTGTTGTGAACAGAAAACAGATTGTTAAAGGACTTGTTACATCAACAGATTTAACAAGAAAGTTTTTAGTTGATTTAAAAAATAATATTGATAATCAGGATATTGAAAATTATATGGATTTAGAACCTGTTACTTTTCCACCAGAATTTCCTATTGTGGAAGCTTTAAATGAACTTCAAATAGCAGGTAAAACTCACGGTGTGGTGATGCAGAATTCAAAGCCAGCAGGGATAGTTTCTATACATAATATCTCAACCATGCTTTTTGAAAACTCTCATCTATATTGTGCTCATATTGATAATATGACTAATTTTGAAGAATTAAAGATAGTCTTTACTCAAATATACAGGGCAGCAAAAACTCTTGCTACTTCATCAAGAGTATCGCGGGAAGAGTTAACTGCATTATCATCAATTCACAGAGCAATCCATAAAAAAGCATTTCAGCTTACAAGTGATGCTTTTAAGGCTGAAAAAAACTTTAAATTAACTGATTATTCCTACTGTTATCTGCTTTTAGGTGCAGGTGCTAGGCGGGAAATGGATTTGCGGCCGCAGATAAATAATGCTTTTATATTAGCAGATGATGTGCCGGAAGCAGCTGAAAAAATGTTTTTAGAATTTGCTGCAAAATACCATGAAAACCTTGTGCACATTGGATATTACCCACATAACAGTAATGATGATGTTATGACTATTAATATGGTGCTGAAATATTCTAAATGGATAGAAGAAATAGACGGCTGGGCTTCTAAAAGCAATAAATCTGAAAAAAAATATGCTTTTGCAATGCTGATAGATATTGCAGCCCTTGAAGGAGATATTAAACTTGCTTGGTCTATTAGAAATTATGTATTAAAAAAAGCAGCAGACAGGCCGGCTATTCTTACTGCACTTGTTAAACAGTATCCAGCGATTAAAATACCAGTTTCCCAGTTTGGAAGTTTTATTGTAGAAAAAGATGGGGAATATGAAGGAATGTTTAACTTGAAAACACAGGCTCTTTCATATATCGTTAATATTACAAGGCTTTTATCAATCTATGCAGGCATTACAGATATGGGCACAATAGAACGAATAGAACACTTAGAAAGAAAAAAAATTATTTCAGAAGAACTTGCCACTCAGGCAATCATTGCTTTTGATACTATTACAGAAACTTTAATAAATGAGCAGGTAAACCAGTCAGTAAATAACCAGAAAGTAACAAGTTATATTTCACCTGCTTCATTATCACTATTTTATCAGGAGAAGTTAAAACGAGCATTGCAGTTTGCAACAATTTATACAAGCTACGGTGTGAAATTTTTAAATGAAATATGATGACAAAAGATATTAATAACTCACAGCAGAAATTAGTTGTTTTAATAGATGCAGATAATGCATCACCTAGTATAATATATGGGCTTATGGCAGAAATAGCAAAATACGGCACAGCCCATGTGAAAAGAATATACGGCGATTGGACAAGCCCTAACCTAAAAGGGTGGAAAGATATACTATTAGAACATGCTTTACAGCCTGTTCAACAGTTTGGCTACACAAAAGGCAAAAACTCAACAGATAGTGCGATGATAATTGATGCTATGGATTTACTTTACAGCGGTAAATTTGACGGATTCTGCATAGTATCAAGCGACAGTGATTTTACACGGCTTGCTTCCCGCATTAGAGAAGGCGGCTTAAATGTATACGGATTTGGTGAACAGAAAACTCCACAGCCATTTATTAGTGCCTGCGATAAATTTATCTACACTGAAATATTACAGGAACTAGAAGATGAAACTGACAGCGAAAATATTGATAAAGAAACGAAACAACAGCATGTAAAACAGAAATCTACAAATGAATTAAAAATGGATACCCGTCTTGTAAATCTGCTTCGTTCTGCTGTTATTGCTTCAATGGACGAAAATGGCTGGGCTTTTTTAGGGGAAGTGGGACAGCATATTACAAAACAATCTCCAGAGTTTGATGCCCGCAACTATGGATATGCGAAACTTAAAGACTTAGTTAAGTCTATACAGCTTTTTGAGATAGATGAAAGAAAAGATGAAAGAGCTCCAAATATCAAACAGATTTATATTAAAGATAAAAGAATGAAAAAACAGTTTTTAGATGAATAATGCTTATAATTAAACAATATCCGCAGGAACTTGAAATACCTTATAATCTGCTTCTTGATGCAGACCCTTCTAAAAAATTAGTGGATAAGTATTTGACCTGCGGTATATTGTTTGGTGCATTTTATGAAAAAGAAACTGCAGGAGTTTGTCTTTTAATTTTTCATAATAAATTTTCAGCAGAAATCATTAATCTGGCAGTATTAGAAAAATATCAAAATAAATCAATTGGTAAATCATTAATTTCTATGGCAGAAAATCAAGCAAGGCTTTTTGGCTGTAAATATATGGAAATAGGCACAGCAGAACCACTTGTAAAATATTATGAAAAAGCAGGATATAAATACCATAAAACTATAAAAAATTTTTTTGTAGAAAATTATGAAACTCCTGTTATTGATAATGGAATATTACTAAAAGATATGGTAAGACTAATTAAAAATTTATAAAATAAGGTATATTATGACATCAGTGCTTTTAATTTTATCATTTGTTTTAATATTATGTATTATGCTTACAAAAGTATCAAGCAGGCTAGGCATGCCTATGCTTTTTGCATTTATGATACTGGGTATGCTTTTTGGTTCTGACGGCATATTTAAAATACCATTTGATGATTATGTTATTATGGAGCAGATTGCAACAATAGCTCTGATTTTTATAATATTTTATGGTGGTTTTGGCACAAAATGGGTTACAGCAAAGCCTGTTGCCATAAGGGCTGCAATGCTTTCTACTATTGGTGTAGTGATGACAGCTGCTCTTGTTGGGATTTTCTGCCACTATATATTAGGTATGCCGCTTCTTATTAGTTTTCTACTTGGTTCTGTTATCAGTTCAACAGATGCTGCATCAGTTTTTTCTATACTGCGGTCAAAAAGGCTTAACTTAAAAGAAGGCACAGCCCCACTGCTGGAACTGGAAAGTGGAAGTAACGACCCGGCTGCTTATATGCTTACTATTATACTTATTACTATGCTTACAGGCGATTTTAATGCCGGCTCCTTTGCTTATATGCTTTTTGCTCAGGTTGTTTACGGCATTGCTGCTGGTGCTTTAATATCTTACGGAGCAGTTAAGGTTATACAGAAATATAAGTTTTCTTCAAGTGGAATGAGAATGATTTTCGTTGTAGCAGTTGCCCTGCTTTCTTATTCTCTGCCTGCATTTTTTGGTGGTAATGGTTTTTTAAGTGCATATATCGTAGGTATTGTGCTTGGCAACACTAAATTTAATGATAAAAAACCACTTGTGTATTTCTTTGATGGCGTTACAGACCTTATGCAGATGCTGCTATTCTTTTTACTTGGACTTTTATCATTTCCTTCACAGTTCCCGCAGTATGTGGTGCCAGCATTGGCAGTAGCTTTATTTTTAACTTTTATAGCAAGGCCTGTTTCAGTTTTTGCACTGCTTACTCCACTTAAAGCAAGTTTTAATCAACAGCTGCTTGTTTCATTTTCAGGGCTTAGAGGGGCAGCATCTATTGTGTTTGCTATTATGGCTCAAAACGGGCTGGCTGCTGATTCAGAATATGCAGGAAATTATATTTTTAATATTGTATTTTTAATTGTGCTTTTTTCTATACTTTTCCAAGGCTCGCTTATACCTTTTGCTGCTAGGAAGTTTAATATGATAGATAACAGCGAAGATGTAATGAAAACTTTTACAGATTATTCTGATGAAGTGCCTGTTAAATTTATCAGAAGCACAATTTCTAATGAGCACCCTTGGAATGAAATGGCTGTCAAGGATATTACTCTTCCACCAGATACCCTTATTGCTATGCTGCAAAGGGGAAGTAAAAAAATAGTGCCAAAAGGCTCTACTGTGCTGAAAACTGATGATACTTTAATTCTTTGTGCAAAAGCTGGTGATAATATAGAAGGGGTTAAAATTTCAGAAAAACATATTGATAACGACAGTATTCTTTTAGGTAAAAAGGTTGCTGAAATAAAAGCAGAAGAAAATATGCTGATAGTTATGATACAGAGAAATAATACAGTTATTATTCCGCGGGGAAATACTGTTATTGAAAATGGTGATGTGCTTATTATAAACCATTCATAATTATATTGCAAAACTAAGGCTTATTGAACCATAAGTATGGTTATATGGCTGCCCAAAATATTCTTTGCTTTTATGGGTTATACTGTATGAAAGCTCAAACCCTTTATAAGCCACTGCAAAACCGCCTTCAAAATAATGGACAAATGGGTCTAAATCCTGCCGGAAAGGGTTTTCCCATGTATTGCCTTGAATATAGATATTTCTTACTGTAACCCTGTAACCTATACCGCCATATAAATAGATAGAAAAATCATCACTTATTACACCATTAAAATCCTGACCAAAGTTCATTTTTGGGATACCAAAAGAAGCATCTAAATTATGGCCTATTTTTAATCGCATATTTAAATCAAGGAATGTTGAAGCATTGCCTAATGATATAGCAGCAGAAGGCAGTAAATGTGCACTTATTATATTTGTATTAAACATACGGAGCTTTCCAGTCCAGCTGTAATGCAGGTTCATAATAAACTCATCACCTACTTGGTTTGTCCAAGGAAGTGGAATATTATGGTTTGCATTGATAATGGAATGAATCCAATTTTGAACATCTTTTGCAAAAGAATATTTACCAACTACCCCAATATCCAGCCACAGCCGCTCAAAAGAAGTATCTCTTCTTTGATTAACTCCAAGAGAAAAATACAGCCCGCCTGCATATGGGTGGTCAAGAGCACTGACAATTTCTGCTTTATCGTCTGGGGTATATATTTCCTGAGATATACTTACAAAATAACTTGTAACATTGTTTTTTGGATAAACAGAGATTTTACCAAGCCATGATGCTTTGCTTTAATTATCATCTTTATGGAAATTCCATTCGGGAGAAATATATTCTATCCGCTGGGCTGATGAATAATATTTATCACTGTATAAATCAGTATAAGCATCATTATCTGATAAGATTACAATTTTATGTTTTTTATATGGCTTTAAGTAATCAAGTTCAGTATTTTCTTCTGGTAATGCCCCATAGGAAATAGTATGCAGACAAAAAAATACTGCTGAAAATAATAAAAACTTTTTTATCACTTTATACCCGTTTTACTAAAAGCACAGAAGAAGATTTACAAAAAGCAGAAACTTTGCTGCCGTATGCAATATTCATAGAGTCAATGCTTTCATTTGTTACCATAACACATAATTTATTACTGTTATCAAGGTCAATAAATACTTCACTGTTTACTGCTCCTTTTTTAACAGAATTAACAGTGCCCATAAATCTATTTTTACAGCTTAAATGTATACCTTCATCAAGTGATAAGATAAGCTGACCAGAATCAATTAATACTGTTACAGTATCACCAGTAATAAGACCCATTCTTTCTATACTGCTTTTAGATATTGATGAATATATTTTAAAAGAACCACAGTCTATTTCTACTGCTGCATAAACTGCACCCTCTGATATATGTGATATTTTACCACTAAATGAATTATCAGCAGAAGTTTTTATCTCAAAACTATTTATCACACTTTCAATATCTGGGTTATCATCAATAATAGAAAGCACCTTATCAAATGTTTCTGTATATTTATCATATCTTTTAATGAATTCTATGCCTGCATCAGTAATTTTACTGCCACCGCCATGCCTGCCGCCGCTAGTTCTAAGCACAAGCATTTCACCTGTCATTTTATTCATAGCATCAACACTATCCCATGCAGCTTTATAACTCATACCCATAACTTTTGCAGCCTTAGCAATAGAGCCAGTATCCATTATATGCTTTAAAAGCTCTATTCTGCCTCTGCCGGCAAAATATTCACCATTATTTGTAAGCCAAAATCTTCCATCAATTTTACGATTATTATTTTTCATAAATTAACCCTTTAATTTACTTATAATATATTATACTTATAAAGTAAATATTTAATACATATTAAATTTATACTGTATTATTATTTTATATTTAATATGATAAATATATCAAAAAATAATATTCTTTATTGACATTTTCTTTTATTTATATAAAATCAAAATGGCAATAGTGTAACCTTTTTATAATTTCAAACATATTTATGAAATAATAAAGCATTAAAAAACTTTTTTTTATTTTTACTGGAATTTATAATTCACCTTATTTTTATAGTATATTTTTAGTATTTTAGCGTTTTTGGAGGATTAAATTATGTCAAAATTTAAAATCACTATTGCAGCTAAAATATTTTCTATTTTAGCTGTAATAACCTTGTTTTCTTTTATTATGGGTATTTATTCCTTTATTTCAACAAAAAGTGCTGGAAGAATTGCTGCTGATATAAGTAATGTGTATGTTGATTTATTTGACTATAATAACACATTAAATAGTAGAATAGCAGATGTTCGCAGAGTTTTTAGGGAGTATATTATCAGCCCAAGCCAAGAAAAATATGATGAAATTATGAATTATAAAAATAATTCATATAATGATTTAAAAAAGATGGAAACACTGCTTGCTGATAAATATGCAGCATCACTTGTGCCAGAAGTAACATCTGTTTTTCCTGAGTTTAAAGGTGCAGTTACTACCTATCTTGATACTGCTGCCAGCCAAATAGATGTAAGGCATAATATTGTTCCAAAAGAAATAGAGTTTATAAAAATTACAAATCAGTTTTTAGATGCCAGTGAAAATCTTAGGAGAGCAACAGCAAATGTTATAAGAAATAACACAGATAACCCACAGGTTGCTATGCAGTATTTTACAAACTATTCTCGTATTGCAAATGTTGCAGTTAATACTGGGCTTGCATTAGAAATTTTTGCAAAAGCAAGATATACAGGGGATTTAAAAGAGCTTGAAAAAATGGGCAAATTAATGACTGATGTTAAAACAGATTTACAAGATGTTAGAACTGAAATTGTAAATAGAGCATCTCTTAATGCCCTTGATGAAATGCTTAAAATTATGGCTGGCAGTGAAAAAGTTTATAAAGAGATAGTTACAGCTTATGAATTACGAGCATCTGCAAACCAAAAACGAGATGAAAGTGCTCAATTACTGACAGCTATAAGTCAGCAGATTTCTGATATTATTAATACTGTTATACAAGATAAAGCTCTTTATGCAGAAACATCTCTCAAATCAACAAACTATGTAATAATTGTAATACTTTTAATTACTGTATTAGTAATTGTTGCAGCAGTATTTATCACTATTCAATCTATTATTAAACCACTTCATATATTTGTAGATACAGCAAAAGATTTAACAAGTGGTGATAGAGATTTGACTATCAGGCTCAAAACTAACAGCAATGATGAAATATCTGACTTAGCAAAATATTTTAATACATTTATTGCTAATGTGCAGGAAATCGTTACAGAAGTAAAAAATTCTACAAATGAAGTTGCTTCTGGTAACAGTCAGCTTGCTGCTACTATTGAAGAATTATCTGCTACTTTCAACTCACAAACTGAGCAGGTAAATAGTATTGTTATGGATATGAATAATATTACAAACCAGTCAGAAGAAGCTACTAATGAATTAAATTCTGCATTACAGGTTATAAATACTACAACAGAATCAACAACTAATGGTCAGAACTCTTTAATAGAAATTAAACAGACTATGCTTGATATTAATACTAAAACAACACATTTATCTGACACAATTAATAATCTTTTAGAAAGTTCAACACAGATTGGTGAAATCTTAACAGTTATTAATGATATTGCAGACCAGACTAACCTTTTAGCACTGAATGCAGCAATAGAGGCAGCAAGAGCAGGAGAAGCAGGCAGAGGGTTTGCAGTAGTTGCTGATGAAGTTAGAAAACTTGCTGAAAGAACTACAAAAGCTACAAGTGAAATTGAAAATATTATTTCTACTTTACAAAATGAATCAGAACAAGCTGCAAAAGAAATGTCTTCTGCAAATGTTAGTGTTACAAATGGGGTAGAAGTTATAGAAACAACAACATCATCTTTTTCAGAAGTTGTTGGCGGTGTAAACAATGTTGCTAATTCCACTTATCAATTAATGGAAGGTTTTAATGAACAGCACCAGACAGTGCAAAATGTAACAGATAAAACACAGGCAATTGCAAGCGGTATAGAAGAAAGTAATGCCGCTGTTAATGAAATATCTATTACTGTGGACCATTTACAAGAAAGAACTGAAGCATTAAAAAGACTTGTTGGTCAGTTTAAAGTATAGTAAGCTTATAATATTTATCCTTATTTCTGCCTGCAACTAAATTTAAGCAGGCAGAAGATAAAATTTTAAAACCATATAATCAATTGTTGATTTTTTCTTAATACTGATTATAATTATGGGAATGTAAAAAGTTTTATAAGGTTTATATATGACACAAGAAGAATTAGTTACAAAAGCAGAAGCTCTTTATAATATTGGAGAATATAGTCAAGTTATTTCATTAATACAATCACTTCCAGAAGAACAACAAACATATCATCTACTTTATCTTCTTGCATTATCATATAGTGATAATATTGATGGTGATGATGATGATAACCAGCATAATGCCTTAAAAATACTTAAAAAAATATCAGACCAAGGTGAGTATGATTTAAAATGGCTTTATCTGATTGGAAAAATATATTTTACAATTAATCAAGAAGAATATGCTATTGAATATTTTGATAGAATTACAAGAATATTTCAAAAAGATAAAGAATTTTCAGAGCTGATTAATATGCAGCATTTTCTTGAAAGCTGTAAAGAATCTTTATATGAAAGAGCATTAGCTGTTATTTTTGTTGTTTTAAAAGAAGCTTCAAAAGACAGCAAAATGACTGTTGCGAATATTAATGATAATAAATTAAGTATATTTTTCCCTAAATACAATATTGATTTAAATATAGAAATTAATCATCTTCATAGAAGTGGTGCAAGCCTTGATTTTGAAATTATATATCCTGACGGGTGTAGTGAACATTATAATATTGATGGTGATGCTAATACTTATGAAAATGGTATTTCTGATGCTCTTAATAAATTTGTAAGTATAATTAATAAGGAATTTAAAGAACACTGTAAATAGATTTATGAAAGAAACCATTTTAAAGCAAATAGATAAACTGCATGCAGAAGAAAAACATGCAGAAATCATTAATATTCTTGAAAATATCAATGAACCCTTAGATTATGAAATGACTTGCCTTTTAGCAAGGGCATACTGCAATATGCCTGTTTTAACAGCTGATGATGATAAATATATAAATAAAGGGCTTTCTTTACTGCTTTCAGTCAAAGATATGGGCGAAAATGACCCACTATGGCATTACCGTGCCGGGTTCGCTTATTTTTATGCAGATAAAGAAGAAGAAGCATTAGAACACTTTAAAAAAGCTGTTGCTCTTATACCAAAAACAAAAGAAAGTGCTGCAAAATGGCGGGATTTTAATATTGGTTACTTTATTGGTGAGTGCGAAGATATTATTAAAGCAAAACAAATAAAAGATAAATTTGGCACTGGTAAAAATGCTTCTAAACAGGACACTCTTGATTTTATTCTTTTTAATCTGCTGCACAGAAGTCTGCCCCAGGAAGATATTGTTACAGATAACAGTATATATGTGCCTGAATGGATGCTTGTAATAAGACCTGTTATTATTGCATATGATGAAGATAAAATAGAAATAGAATGGAATATTACAAGCCCTGTATTTGATAACAGTATTAAAGAATTAACATTTGGTGCTGGTGAAAATCTACATGAAGCAGTATTTATTGCTGTGGGCACTTTCACTGCATCGCTTTTGCAAACTGTCAAAAGTATATTATCAAAAAATCCACCTAAACTTACTTATTCATCTGAATTTAACAGCCATTATCATAACTGGAATGTATATTATAACCCGCTTCTTGTTGCACGAGATGAAATGCAGTCTGGAAAACTTGATGATACTATATTTTGGAACCAGATTGAAAATATACTGCATAAATATCTTGGCAATCAGAAATCTGTTTGTATAAAAATATATGTTGCAAAGTTTGCAGGCAATATTATCAGTGAATGCTGTATTGATGATATTTATGTTAATGAACTTAGCAGCATTATAGGTGATTATATAGATAACTCTCTTAATATTACAGACCATTTTTATACTATACGGCAGTATATTATACTTACTCAGCAGGAAGAAACAATACTTCCATATAAATATGAAGGAAAAGAAGGGTATGTAGAATTAAAAAATAAGCTTAAAAAGATTTGCGATGTAATATATAGTTTAAAACCATTTGATGAAGATGAATATGATGATA
>CAMEZN010000022.1 GCA_945947845.1 uncultured Mucispirillum sp.
CAAAAAATATTTCAAGTAGAACAATTGAACTAGGTATGAATAAATCAAGTGTTTCTTCTGCAAGTCTGCCTTTTGGCAGTGCTACTCGTATTCTGTTATTCATTATCTTCTGCCCTGATTATTTTTGCCCCAAGACTATTTAATTTTTTTTCAAACCCTTCATAGCCCCTGTCTAAATGGTATATTCTATGCACTGAGCTTGTATGGTCTGCCATAAGTGCGGCTATAACTAAACCAGCACTTGCTCTTAAATCTGATGCCATAACAGGTGCTCCGCTAAATGATTGAACACCTTTCACAACAGCATTAGAATCATTTAGTGATATATCTGCACCCATTCGTTTAAGTTCTGGAACATGCATAAATCTATTTTCAAATATAGATTCATTAATTACTGATACACCATCACTTTTAAGCATTACTGCCATAAACTGAGCCTGCATATCTGTTGGAAATGCAGGGTATGGTGCTGTCTGCACATTTACTGCTTTTATTTTTCCATTCATTTTTGCATTTATTGTTTCATTATCAATAATATTTATTTCAAGCCCCGCAAGACGAAGTTTTTCTATTACAGCATCAAGTGCATAAACTGGACATTTTTTTAAAGTAATATCTCCACCAACACCAGCTACTGCACATAAAAAAGTGCCTGCTTCTATTCTGTCTGCCATAACTTCATGGTCTGCACTATGCAGCTCTTTCACACCATGTATTATAATAGTATTTGTGCCGTCGCCTTCTATTTGTGCTCCCATTTTACGAAGAAAATCTGCTAAATCCTGCACTTCGGGCTCTTGGGCAGCATTTTTTAAAATTGTTGTCCCTTCTGCCAATGATGCTGCCATCATAATATTTTCTGTTCCTGTAACTGTTACTTTATCAAATATTATTTCACAGCCTGAAAGCTTACTGCATTCTGCAAAGATATAACCGTCTTTTACTTCTATTTTTGCACCCATTTTTTCAAGTGCTGCAATATGTAAATCAACTGGTCTTTCTCCTATTGCACAGCCACCGGGAAGCGATACTTTTGCTCTGCCTTTCTTTGCAAGTAAAGGACCTAAAACTAAAATAGACGCCCGCATTGTTTTTACAAGTTCATAAGGTGCTTCATAATCTTGTGTATTATTATTTGTTAAAACTGCACTGTTATTTTCAAAATTAGAATCTATCCCAACATTTTTAAGAAGCTTAAACATTGTTCTTATATCCCTTAATGCTGGAATATTACTTATATGATATGAGCCGGCTGCTAATATTGTTGCAGCTAAAATAGGAAGTGATGAATTTTTTGCTCCACTTATGATTACTTCACCATGTAATGATGGACAGCTTTCTATAATTAATTTTTCCATTAAATACCCCTTTTACTGTTTGTAACTACAATTACTCTGTCATTACCGCTGTAATCTTTTATACACTCAGCATAAAGACTGCATGCAGCAGCATATTCAATAACACTATCAGCCTGATATGCACCTATCTCAAAAAATATTACTCCGTTACTTTTACACAATATTTCAAAATTACTCAATATTTTTTTATAAAAAATAAGCCCATTATCTTCTGCAACTAAGGCATGATAAGGCTCTTTTTTGACTTCTTCCTGCAAAAAACCATACTCTTTTTCTGAAATATATGGCGGATTGCAGACTACTATATCATATTTTTTTTCAGTAGTATAGTTTAATATATCATCACATATAAATTCTATATTTTTTTTAAGATTAAATTTTTCTGCATTATGCTTTGATACTTGTAATGCTTGACTGTCTATATCTAAAAGTGTCAGGAAAGAAATATTCAGCTCCTGCATAAGAGTTAACCCTATGGCTCCACTGCCAGAGCATATATCTATAAGTTCTATGTTATTAATATCTTTATATCTTTTAATTACTTCTTCCACTAATATTTCAGTTTCTATTCTCGGTATAAGAGTATTATGGTTTACTATAAACTCCCTGCCGTAAAACTCCCTTCTGCCTGTAATATATGCAGCAGGCACTCTTTCTTCAAGAAGTGCTAATATATTTTCTGCCATTTTGTCATCTACTTCATAATTACAAGCATTTTTTGCCTGAGAATATTCAATATGCAGCATAAATGAAACTAAATCATAAATTTGGGAAATGGGCAGATTATATTTTTCCGCCCTTTGCATAAACCTGCTGACAATCAATACTATAAACCAGCACTTTTTAATCGTTCTGCTTGGTCATAAGCTGCCAATGCTTCTAAAATTTCTTCCAATTCTCCTTCCATAACTTTATCAAGACTGTATACTGTTAAATTAATTCTATGGTCTGTAAGCCTGTTTTGTGGGAAATTATATGTTCTTATCCTTTCAGAACGGTCTCCTGAACCAACTTGCAGTCTTCTTTCTTCTGAACGTTCAGTTTCTGCTTTTCTAATTTCTTCTTCTAAAAGCCTTGATTTTAATAACTTCATTGCTTTTTCTTTATTTTTTATCTGGCTTCTTTCGTCCTGACATGTTACCACAATATTTGTAGGCAGGTGAGTTATCCTGACTGCTGAATCTGTTGTATTTACATGCTGCCCGCCAGCACCACCGGAACGATATACATCTATTCGCAAATCTTTTGGCTCAATCTGCACTTCCACATCATCAGCTTCTGGGAGCACAGCAACAGTGCATGCAGATGTATGTATTCTGCCGGAAGACTCTGTATCTGGTATCCTTTGAACTCTATGACCACCGCTTTCATATTTTAGCTTGCTGTATACAGATTTACCACGAATTGCTACAATGATTTCCTTATAACCGCCTACACCAGTTTCATTCATTTCCACAATCTCAAACTTCCATCTGTTAAGCTCAGCATATCTTGTATACATTCTAAAAAGATTAGCAGCAAAAAGAGATGCCTCATCACCACCTGTGCCAGCCCTGATTTCAAGATATATGTTTTTATCTGCATAAGGGTCTTTTGGTAAAAGAAGAAGCTTTAATTCATGCTCCAAGGCAGGAATTGTTTCCTTTGCTTCCTCTATCTCCATTTCTGCAAGTTCTTTTAATTCTTTATCATCACCTTTTAATATTTCATGAGCATCTTCTACTGCCTGTTTTACTTCCTTTAACTTTAAAAAAGTTTCAACAATAGGCCGTTTTTCAGCATGTTCTTTTGAATATTTTGCAAAAGCTGCTTGGTCTTTTAATATTTCAGGGTCAGAAAGCATTGCCGTTAATTCATCATATCTTTTAGCAACTTCCTCTAATTTATCATACATCTTCTCTATCTCCTAAATTAATTACAATACTCTACATTCTCTGGCTTTTTATATGTTTCATCATCATCTTTTCTTAAAGCTTCCTTAATAGATACAATAGCAACTTCAAGCATAGAATCATCTGGTTCCCTTGTTGTTATCCGTTGCAGCCAAAGCCCTGGTGCTATTAATATTTTAACAATAAAATTATCTGCATGCTTACCACTTAATTTAAGTATCTCATAACTAATACCAGCAATAAGTGGCAAAAATACAATCCTTGAACCAAGCTTAATTAAAAAATGAGAATCCTTTGGAATTAATGAAAATATAAATATAGATACTATCAATACAATAAGCAGAAAACTAGTGCCGCATCTTGGGTGAAATCTGCTCATTTTCCTTGCATTTTCAACTGTTAACTCCTGCCCTTTCTCATATGTAAAAATACATTTATGCTCTGCACCATGATATGAAAATACCCGCTTTATATCCTTCATCTGCGATATAATAAATAAATAAAGCACAAAAAATACTATTCTTAAAACTCCATCAACCAGATTAAAAACTAAAAAAGAATGTTCCACAATAGGAAATAATTTTTTTGAAAGCTCTGTAAGCTGCAATGGCAGATATAAAAATAATGCAATACCTAAAAGCAGCCCAAGTGCCATAGAAAAAAATGTTTCTAATTTAGAAGATTTACCGTCTTTTTCAAATTCATCTGGCATAGCTTTTTCTGCTGAAAAATTTAACGCTTTAATACCTAAAACTAATGCATCATATAAGCCTATTAAACCACGAAGAATTGGTTTTTTTAATATTTTATTAGAATCAAGCTTTATATCATCTCGTTTAACTGCAATTGAACCGTCTGGCTGGCGGACAGCAATAACAAACTTACTAGGTGCTCTCATCATTACACCTTCAATTACGGCCTGTCCTCCTATACTTTTCTTTTCTTCACTCATTATATTCACCTTTTTAATTTTAATATTAGTTTTTTATTACTTCTAATAAATTTTATATCCAATAATAGCTAATTTAATATAATAATAAATACATTTTTTAAAAAAAGACACTTTTTCTTCAAGAATAATAATATGAAATGAATAAGATAAGCTAAGCTAATGTTTTTTTAGAGATGCGATACGCTTGCGAACAAGGGCTGCCTGACCACATGTAAACTTTCCTTCTGTGCAGCCTTTATTAACACAACCCGGACCTGCTTTTTCAAATATTGCTGGTGCAACAGCATAGCATAAAGCAAGCATTCTATCAGAAAGTTCTCTTATTTCCCATTGAGCCCTGTTACATGACCTTAATGCAAAAAAGTGCATAAGTTCTCTCGCATTCATTGTAACAATAATCTTTGTCTCACACCCATTTGGCAGAACATATCTTGCATCTTCTGCTGGAATATTCAGTGCGGAAAGTTTATTATAACATTCTGCAATATGACTCATTGCATTATTATAAATTTCCAAAGCTTCACTATTCTCTTTTATTGTATGTGGTATAATGTATGGAAATTCGCTGCCAGCTTTAACATAACGCTGAGATTTTTGAGAATAACTTGCAAGCCTGTGGCGAACAAGTTGATGAGTTAAGGCACGAGAAACACCCTCTATGCCAAAAGAAAACGACACATGCTCAAATACAGAAAAATGACCCATACTAATTAATTTTTGTATAAACTCTGTCTGCTCTGCATTAGAAACTTTTTCCTGCAAATCAGAAAGCTCTGCACCAGAATAGCATAACTTTGCTGCAAGTGCTGCTATCATCTCAGGTTCTGCATTATGTTGCAGAAGTTCTACTTTTAACTCTGTATTTTTTTGCATTTATTTTCCTTGCTTACTACTAATACATAATATAAATACAGCCTATAAAATTATAAGCTGTAATTATATAAAAACTATTTTTTACCTTTTTTATCAGTTTGTTTTTGTGCCTGCTCATATTTGCGCATAAATTTTTCAACTCTGCCGGCAGTATCAACAAATTTTTGTTTACCAGTATAAAAAGGGTGGCAGTTTGAGCAAATTGCAATAGATGTTTTTGTAGTAGTAGAACGAGTTTTATGCTCTGCTCCGCAGGCACATTTAAATACTACTTCATGATAATCTGGGTGAATTCCTTCTTTCATTTTCAGGGCTCCTTAATATATTTGACGGTTTCTGACCGTCATAGTCCTAATAAAATAGAAAATACTTCTATCATATAATATAATAAATTTCAAGAGATTTTTTTGCATTATCACTTTTCACTGTTATTTGATATTATCTCACTATTATTTCTATTAGTAAGCATCATAATTAGCATAGGGAAAATAATTATCAAATAATATGTATACCTTGAATATACAATCGGTCCTAATAAAACTGTAATCGTATATCCAAGCAATATTAAAAGCAGTAATACATTTCTATATTCCTTTTTATAAATAAAATAAATAAAAGTAAATAAAAATATATAAAAGTAAAAACTTTGATTATAAAAATAAAAAATAAAAAATGAAAAGTATCTATCATTGAGTACATTACCAACATCTTTATAAAATTGTTTATTTTTCGTATCAATAATATCATCAACTTTTAAATTTAAACTTCCTACATTTACAATCCAAAGCGATGGATACCCATTCCATGTAATGTTACTAAACAAATTCCATAGTGGTGCACTCATAAGTAAAACAGAATTTAAATAAGTATTTGGATAAGTAATACCTATTTTAAAATATTGAATAATACTATCTTTATTTAAAAAAACATCTGTTTGAAACCCATTTATTATAGGATCAGATAAATGAGATTGATATTCTGTTAAATTTTTAGAATTTATAACTGATTCTATGTACTCTTTATTCTCATCAGATAAAGTATCATACTGATATTTATATACTCTTGCAAGCTGCTGTGCTGGTAAAGATAAACTTGCTCTTTTATTTCCTTCACTGGCATGAGTAACAAAAACCAAGATTTCATTGAAACTAATATATAATATGAAAATAATTGTAAAAATAAAAAATATTTGTTTTCTATAATTTTTTACCACTAATAAAAATACAGGCAATATCATAAATAATGCATAAATCATATTATGCCTTAATAAACAAACTGTGATTGTTATTAAGAGATATTTGATAATAAATCTTTTGTTCTTAAATAAATCAGGTGTATATATTAATATTAAAGTTTCTGTTAAAAAAATGATAAGCATAATAAAAAATAATATATCTTTTGCAATTACGATTGACCAAAGAGGATGAATAGGAAATAATGCACAATACAATATTAATAAAATATAGATGATATCATTTATCTTAAATAAGTTATATATTTTATATAACATATATGCAAAAGCAAAAGATAAAGGAATCATTTGCATTAATAAAACATATAATGCCAAACTTAATATTCCATTATTCGTAAGCTTAAATATAAACATTGTAAAATAGTGTATTAATGTAGATAAAACTGGATGATGACTACTAAATTGTCCTACAAATACCTGCAATATTTGATTTGATACATCATGAACAATATATCCAGGATATAATAAAATAAAATACGGAAGCCAGCATATTAATATAAAAAGCCATACTATATATAAAGAATTATATTTCTTTGGTATTATTACCTTATAACTAAATATATTGTTGAAATAATATGGCACTCTATCATATATAAATAACACAAACCCAAAACATATAAACCAAAGAGAAGGAATATGTGATAAAGATTGAATAAAAGCCTGTAATGAAAAATCAGGATATTTTCCACTTGCAGAACCCCACAAATCTTTACCAATAGCATTTCCTTCATAATAATAACTTAAAATTATTGTAAATGTTAAAAATAATCCTAAAATAGCACTTGTAATTATCAGTCTTCTATTTATACCACTCTTTAATAGATTTAATGTATAATCAATTAATAAATACACTGCTGCAATTACAAAAAGAAATGTTATATTCACATAAAATTCTGACTCTATATGCTTTAATTTAAACAGATATTTTAATGAGTATAATGTATATATTGTTAAAATTATTTTTATAAATAATAAGTAATTTGTTTTAAAAAATTCTTTCATTTTATATACTCCCCACTTTTAAATGTCCATATTTTTTGACCTGCAAAATTAATCAAGGTAAATAAGACTTGTGCAAATAATATGGCTATCTGCTCTATTACACTTATTGATAAACATGAATTCATTATTGAAAATAGATAGAGAAATAATCTATGAGTTAATGTAAAAGCTATTAAATAACTGAATAAAATAACTGTAAAAAACTTTACCATTGATGAAAATATTTTACAGTTTGATAAGAAAGTAAACCTTCTGTTTAAGAAAAAACCAAGAACTGCTGCACTAAATGTGCCTGTAAATGAAGATACATAATACCCTGCATGCAGTAAATTATATATTGAATATGTTACAATCATTGCAAAAATAGTATTAAATAATCCTATTAATAAAAATATCATAAATTCTTTATTAAGAAAGAAAGTTATAATATTATTGATCAGCTTCATTATTTATTTCCCTTTTTAAATATAGTTACCATATTTAAAAATATTTCAAACTGCTGCCTGCTGTTTTTCCTTACACTGTCTAATATTAATGATACACTAAATGATAATGCACTAACTACAAATAAGGCAGTTGATACAATTAATGATGGAAATTTCGGCACAATCCCTGTTTGTGCATAATCTATAAATACTGGTATAAAAAATAAAACTGATAATATTAAAAATAATACTGCAAATATTGAGAAAAATTGAAATGGTTTATAAAGACGGTATAAATTAAGTATAGTCATTATTACTTTAAAACCGTCTGTATATGTATTTAATTTAGACTGGCTGCCTTCTGGTCTATCTCTATATTGAATAGGTATTGATACTATTGAGAAGTTTTTATCAAGAGCATGTATAGTCATTTCTGTTTCTATTTCAAAACCTTGGGACAGCACTGGAAATGTTTTTACAAATTCGTAGCTGAATGCTCTGTATCCTGTCATTATGTCTTTGATATCACTTTTAAAGAATCTGTTTATAAGATTTTTTACAAGCACATTGCAAGAATTATGAAATGGGCGTTTATTCTCTGTAAAATATGTAGAAGATAATCTATCTCCTATTACTAAATCCCCCCCCCATTCTAATATAGCGGAAACAAGTTCTGGTGCTGCTTCTGCTGGATATGTATCATCACCATCTACTAATATATAACATTCTGCTTCTATATCGCGAAACATACTCCGCATAACATTACCTTTACCCTGCTTTCTTTCATACCGCACTATTGCACCATTTGCTTTTGCAATCTCTGCTGTTTTATCTTTGGAATTATTATCATATACATATATGACAGCCTCAGGTAAAGATTTTTTAAAATCCTGTATAACTTTTCCTATTGTTAATTCTTCATTATAGCAGGGAATTAATACTGCTAATTTATCCATAAAACACTCCACTTATTAATATTTTATATAACATATTTATATAATTATTACAATAAAATTATTATAAAAAAATGATTATTATATGGTTAATATTAATTAATTTCCTAGCTTTTTAACTCTTGATGATGCCTGCTTTTTCATATTCTCTGGTGATGAACTGTTATTAATAATATACTGATACATTGTAACAGCATCACTATTTTTCCCCTGCTCTTCAAAACACAGTGCAGCATAATATGCAGAACTTACATCAGCTGGGTTTACTGCCATTGCATCTTTATAATACTTAACTGCTGTATCATACTGTTTTTGAGACTGAGCATAATATCCATTAGCAAATAATATATATGACGATTTTTCTAGTGTATTTGCATATTGCAGTAATTTATTGCTTTCTAAAAAATACTTAGAGTTAATCATTCTAACAGCTAATGCACTAATTAATTTAGCATCAGTCATTCCATTTTTAACTGTAACTTGGAATGCCATATTGGGATTTTTTAATTCTAAATACATATTGGCAATATTAGCTGATAACACATCATTCTTATTTAATGCAAGAGCATTTGTATAATACTCAATAGCTCTCTCATAACTGCCTTCATTTTTTGCTTTATTACCTGTTGATACATACTGATTATACAAAGAAATTGTGCTAGCAGAAACTGTTCCTACTGGGTCTTTTGTTTTTATTGCTTTAACTTCCGCTATTTCCGTTTTTGCGGAATATTCCTTACTGTTATCTTTATTAATATTATTATTTTGCTGAACTTGTGCATTTACCTGTGTTACTTGATTTGATGTAATATTATCCTGCTGATTTTGTGCATTTATTACAGGCATAGACTGTTTAACATTTCCATTATCAAATAATTCCTTTTGGACAAATTCTTCTAAATTTTTCTTATCTTCTGGGCTTAAATTCTTTGCAACATAAAGCTGACCTTTTTGAGCATTTTCATTCATATTAAATTTACTCATATCAACTTTATCATATCCAGCAGCACTCATTATTTTATCATCAATCTGCTTTTTTACACTAGTTTGTTCAGAATTTGTTTGAGTTGATTTTACACTGCTTTCTTTTTTATTTTCAATTTTAATATTTTCTTGCTTGGTGCCTGTATTATCAACAGCTGGTGGTGTAATCAAAAAAAGCTGATTAGCAGGAATAATATTTGCTGGACCTTGTTTGACCTGAGCATTACTTCCTTTATTTGCTCCACTTACCTGTGCACTATCTGGCATTGATGACATTGATGATTGTGTTTTTCTGCCATTGATATTATTTGTCTGCTGTGCAGCAGTCCCTGTTTCAGTAGTCTCCATATTTGCTGTCTGCTGATTAACCTGTTGAACCTGAACTGGTTTTTGAGGTGCTGCATTATTACTTTTAATATCTGTTGAAGCAGACTGAGCATTAGGATTATAGGGCTTGCCAAGGGATTTTATTTCACTATTACTAGTAACTGTATTATTAACCTGTGCTGGCTGTTGACCACCAGATATTACACCAGCCTGCTTAACAAGAGAATCATCTTCCTTATTTAAAAAATAGAAAGTTACTGTGCCAATTACTGCAACAAGAATAACACTAACTATTACAAAACCTTTTAATGGTGCCTTATTACCATGAATATCTTTAATTTCTGCATTTTTTACAAATTCCTGATATTTTTTTGTATTTACAACAGCATTACGAAGTGCAGGTGGAGCCATCATTTTATCTTCATTTTCTTCACTGCCCTGCTCTTTTTTCATTTTATTAAGAGTATCTGTAATAAGGCTCATTAATTTTCTCCATATTATAATATAATCTTTAATTAATATATGTAATGTGTTTAAATTGCAAGTATTTTATAAGAAAATATACTTATTTTTTACATGATAATATCATTTTTGATTAAATAGTAATAAGATGAATAAATTATCTGTATATAAAAAAATTATGCCACCTGCATATGCAAATGGCATAAATATATATAATACAGTGATATTTTATTTTTCTGCCCTGCCCCATTGCATATTTTACAAGAGGAATAATAAAACATATAGGGCAAGGATATGAAATATCGTAAAAGCAAATACCCGCTGCGATTAACGTTTTGAGTATTGGTCGCTTTTTCTTGCTTTTGGTTTCCCGTATTTTTTTCTTTCAACCATACGAGAATCCCTTGTCATAAAGCCTGCTTTTTTCATTTCAGAACGAAATTCTGGGTTAAATTGTTCTAATGCTCTTGCAAGACCATGAC